>JAYUXE010000729.1:0-1624 GCA_043753165.1 Archangiaceae bacterium
CGGCGAGGCGCTCGTGAAGAACGGCGGCGAAGCTGACGGCGTCGAAGGACTCGAGGGTAGAGGTCATCGTGACCGCGAGCACTACTCCGTCTGCGGCGGGCAGTCTTTCGGGATCAGCATCGGCGTGAGGAAGCCCAGCTTCTCCAACCGGTAGAGCCCGTCGCACTTCTCTTTCAGCCCGGGCATGCGGTCGTCGGCCATCAGGTCGGTGACGATTTGCGCAGGCGACTCGACGGCCGTTTCCATGCGGATGCCCGCGGGCGCAGCGTCGAGCACGAGAAACTTCGGACCGCCAGGTGCGGGGTCGTACGGCAGCCAGCCGGCTCCGGGCTTGCCGGTGCGCGCAAAGTCGGCCCAGTGCTGCATCATCGCCGCCGACAGCGCCTCGCGTTCCCCCCTGCCCTCGTCGCCCAGGAACGCCGCGAGCTGGCCTTCGAAGTGGCCGTGCGCGAACTGAATCTCCATGCCGTGCGCCGCCCCGAGCAGCTTCGACAGGTCGGTGCCGAGCTTCGTGGGCAGCTGGTTCCAATCGAACCGGTACGCGTAGACCGCCGGAGCCCCCGACTGCAGCATCGCTTCCGCGACGCCATCGACCGCTGACGCCTTCCACAGGCGGCTCATCGCCGCCGACGTCGACTCGTATCTTCCTTCGTCGCGAATGCGCGGCAGCTTGCCGAAGAGCTTCCACGTGTAACGGGAATCGAGGAAGAGGAAGAGCTTCGCCTCGTCGTGGTTGCTGCCGGTGAGCACGGGCACCTGGTTCCAGCCGGGCTTCGAGAAGGCCTCGGCCCACGGCTCAGCAGGTTCGACGGTTCCATCGGGGAGGACGAGCGGCATGTCGAGCATGCGCAGCGAGGCGTCTTTGTTGCCCCGAAGGTAGGCGCGAATGATCTGAGGCCCAGACTTCGCCCGCAGCCACGCCGCGACCTTCTTGGGCCCGAGGTCGGTGGCCTTCGTCTTCGCCGCCGCGCGATCTGCCGCGCCTTCTTCGACCAGCATTCGCGCGATGACTTCGTTGGTGCTGTTGCGATGTCCGGGCGCCGCCGCGTCGTCCGAATAGTTCTCGGCAATCGCAATCGTCCCCTTCGCGAGCACGGGGCTCTGGGCGATCGCGCGATGAAAGAGACCCTTCGCGCGGGGCGAGAGCAGCAGCGAGTAGACGTTCTGACCGCCGGCCGACTCGCCGAAGATGGTGACGTTGCCGGGGTCACCCCCGAACGCCGCGATGTTGTCGCGAACCCATTCGAGTGAACGAATGAGGTCGAGCGTGCCGTAGTTGCCCGAGTCTTCGATCGCGTCGCCTGCGCCTTCCTTGAGCGCGGAGCTCTTGAACCAGCCAAGCGGCCCGAGGCGGTACTGCACGGAAACGCCAATGACCTTCTGGCCGGTCGCGAGGTGGCCGAGGTCGTAGGATGCGGCGCTGCCGAGGCTGTTCGCTCCGCCGTGAATCCAGACCATCACCGGCAGGCGCGCTTGCGCTTGTGGAATCTGCGCGGGCGCGAACTTCGGCGCCCAGACGTTCAAATACAGACAGTCTTCGGTGCCGAGCACATCGCCGTCGACCTCTTCATTGGTGACGAACACCGTCGCGGGCTGCACGCACGCGCTCTTGAAGTGCGTGGCG
>JAYUXE010000730.1:0-1624 GCA_043753165.1 Archangiaceae bacterium
CCGTGCTGAATGTCGAGCGGGTCATCGAGTTGCGCCGTGCCCGGACGTCGACACCGACGACGTCATCTTTTAGCTCAACTCGTGTTCCCGACACGGATGCCGACGGTGTGTCGCTTGTCAGCGCGACGCGCAGTTCGTGTCACGCGCATCACCCCAAAGCTCGTCAGGCGCAGCGCGCGTCGAGACGGTGGAAGTCGCCAAGGCCGCGGCAAACAAAAGCCCTGCGACCTTTCTCAAGATCGCAGGGCGGGTACTGTGGAGGCGCTGGGAATCGAACCCAGGTCCGAAAGCCTTTAGCCGTACGACACTACGTGCGTGTTCCGCGTATTGATTTAGGTCACGTCGTCTTCCACGGACGAAATACGAAATGACCGGTCCTGACTATTTCTCGCCACCCTCGCTCAGGCACTTGGGCAGCCAGTCCGCATTATGACGGTCTTGACCCCAACCCACGGACAGAGGCCGGGAAGACCGTGCTCAGAACCGCTTTTTAGGCGGCGAGAGCAAGCTCAACGTTGTCGTTGGCTTTTATTGGTTTTGCCCCAGATTTTTACGAGCCCCGGAACCAGCTCGGCACGCGTCGTACAACCTCTATGCCCTCGTCGAAACCGGTCGCCCCCGGTTGTTGGGTGAAGCATCCCTACCCTACCGCCCGACACGCCCCATTGCACTGAAACCTGACGGGCCCCGCTGTTCGGTTCCATCGCGCGAGACCAGCCGCGACCCGCCCTGCCCGCGCACCCGCGGCGCGCCGATTCCCCAGTTCGCGTTCACGATCTCGACGTCGAACGTTCGCGCCACGTCCGGCAGCAACGCCGAACGTCCGTCGCCCGGCTCGTCGTCCACCCACGCACTCGGAAACAACAGCACGTCCGATTCGAACAGCTGCTCCGCCGCGTCCTGCGCGAGGAAGTGCACGTCGAAGCAGATTGCCAGCGTCACCTTCGTGCCCGCGACCGCGAACACCGGGTTCGGCAGATCCCCCGCAGTCGCCCACGTCTCGGGCAGCCAGGGGTTTCGTTTCCGGTAGTGCGCGAGCAGCGCTCCCTTCGCGTCGAACACCACGAAGCTGTTGAAGCGCGCGTCGCCGGCCTGCTCGACCAACGGACCCGCCAACGCGACGCTGTGCTTCTTCGAAAGCTTCGACAATGCCCCGCAGGTCGGCCCGTCCAACGGCTCGGCGAAGCGCGACAAATCGAAGTCCTTCGTCTCAGAGACGTAGCCCGTGAGCGCGCACTCGTTCAGCAGCGCGAGGTCGAGCCGCCCGGCTTCCGCGAGCATGTGATCCGTCAGGGCCAGCTGCCCGGTCGGGTCGCCGTAGCGATGCGGCAGTTCCAGCGCGGCGACGTTCAGCGGCACGGCGGGGATTCTACGGGAATGCGGAAGGACGCCCACCGGAGGTGTGGTAATTCGATCATCCATGCGCGTCCAACCCCGCGGCTACCAGGGCGAGAAACACGAGACGATCGGCTCTGACATTCTTGCCGTGTTCGCGACGATTCATTCGCCCACCGAGGTGCTCGGCAACGCGTGGCTCGAACGTCTCACGGGCCTCACGCCCAACGGCTGGTACCCCATCGGCCTGCTGCTCGACCTGCTCGAGTACCTCGACCAGCGCACCGGC
>JAYUXE010000731.1:0-4110 GCA_043753165.1 Archangiaceae bacterium
GATGTCGCGAAGGGCGAGCTTGCGTTCACGGGTGCGCGAATCATCACGATGAAAGGCGCAGAAGTGATCGACGACGGCACCGTGGTCGTGAAGGACGGCCGCATCGTCGCCGTCGGCCCGCGCGCATCGACGGCCGTGCCGAAGGGCGCGAAGGTCTACGACGTGAAGGGGAAGACGATCATCCCCGGGCTCATCGACGTGCACTGGCATGGAGAGGTGGCCGAGGCCGCGTTCGTGCCGCAACAGAACTACACGCTGCTGTCGTCGCTGTCGTTCGGCGTCACGACGATTCACGACCCGTCGAACGACACCGACAGCTTCTTCGCCGCGTCCGAGCAGCAGCGCACGGGCATGATTGTCGGCCCACGGCTCTTCAGCACCGGCACGATTCTCTACGGCGCGCAGGGCTGGTTCCGGGCGCCGGTCGAGACGCTCGAAGACGCGCGCACGCACCTGCGTCGGTTGAAGGCGGTCGGGGCGTTCAGCGTGAAGAGCTACAACCAGCCGCGCCGCGATCAGCGCCAGAAGGTGATTCAGGCCGCGCGCGAGCTGTCGATGATGGTGGTGCCGGAAGGCGGCTCGCTGCTGCAGCACAACCTCACCCAGATCGTCGACGGCCACACGGGCATCGAGCACGCGATTCCCGTCGCGAAGATCTACGCCGATGTCACGCAGCTCTGGGCCGGCACCAAGGTCGGGTACACGCCGACGCTGGGCGTCGCCTACGGCGGGCTGTGGGGCGAGAACTACTGGTACATGACGACGGACGTCTGGAAAGACGAACGGCTGTCAGCGTTCGTGCCGCGGAAGTTTCTCGATTCGCGCTCGCGGCGCCGCGTGAAGGTGCCCGATGACGAGCTGAACCATGTTGCCGCTTCGACCGTGGCGGCGCTGCTTCAGCGCAACGGCGTGGAAGTTCACGTCGGCGCGCATGGCCAGCGCGAAGGCCTCGCCGCGCACTGGGAGCTAGCGATGTTCGGCCAGGGTGGCTTCACGCCGCACGAGGCGCTGCGCGCGGGGACGATCGATGGCGCGAAGTACCTGGGCATGGATCGCGATCTCGGGTCGATCGAGGCCGGGAAGCTGGCCGACCTCGTGGTGCTCGAGAAGAATCCGCTCGACGCGATCGGCAACTCGCGGACGGTGACGTACACGGTGCTCGGCGGGCGGCTGTTCGACGCCGCAACGATGGCTGAGCTGTGGCCCCGGCAACGGAAACGCGCGCCGCTGTATTTCGAACGAAACGGCGAGGACGTCTGGCCGACCGAGGCCGCGACGTCGCAGTGCGGCGGGCACTGAAAGCCCTTGTCGGAGCGCAATTTGCAGTACGCCGCGAACATGACCTACCGCCCGCTGTTCGCCGCCATGTTCCTCGCGTCCTGCGCCACTCCGCGCGCGGCCGCGACCGGAACCGCCATTCCGTTCACGGTCGAGACGATTCATGGCGAAGCGCGCGACCTCGCGCCGTGGGTGAAGACGCCACTGGCAAAAGAGTTCCTCGCCGTCGCAGCCGAGCTGCCGCGCGTGGGCAAGCGGGTCGTGTTCGTCACCGCCGACAAGACGCGCGCGTTCACGCAGACGCAGGCCGCCGCGCTGACCGAAGCCGAACGCGGGGCGCTGACGCGCAAAGAGCTCGACGAGGAGTACTACTACCTCACCCGGTACGGCACTCCGGTGAGCTACGCCCGCGCCCTCGACGTCCTCGGTGAGCACGGCGTCGACACGTTGAAAGGAAAGAAGGTCGTCGACTACGGCTACGGGTACATCGGGCACCTGCGCATGTTCGCGTTGCTCGGCGCCGACGCGACCGGCGTCGAGGTCGACCCGGTGCTGCCCGCGCTCTACTCAGCCCCCGGAGACACCGGCACTCTTACGTCCACGAATGGCACGACCGGCAGCGTGCGCCTCGTCGACGGCCGCTTCCCGCAAGACCTCTCGGTGAAGACCGCGGTCGGCGGCGGCTACGACCTCTTCCTCTCGAAGAACGTTCTGAAGATGGGCTACGTGCACCCGAGCCAGCCCGTCGACCCGAAGCGCACGCTGCAGCTCACGGTCGACGACGAGACCTACGTTCGCGCGGTGTGGGATCTGTTGAAGCCCGGCGGCAAGGCGCTCATCTACAACCTGTACCCGGCACAGAATCCTCCTGGCAAAGACTTCATTCCGTGGGCCGAGGGCAAGAGCCCGTTTCCCAAAGCCACCTGGGAAAAAGTCGGCTTCCGCGTCGCCGGCTTCGACGTCGACGACACCGCGAAGGCGCGCGAGCTCGGAAGAATCTTGAAGTGGGACGTCGGCGAGGACGCGATGGATCTCACCACGCTCTTCGCGATCTACACGCTCGTCGAAAAGCCCTGACTACTTCGGCGGCGCGATGACCTCGATGTTGCTCATCTCGTCGAAGAACAGCACCTGCGCGCTGTTGCCGATCGAGATCTTCAGCTCGGTCTTGTTCTCGCGAATCACTTCCCCAATCCACGACGCGCCGTCCTTCAGCTTGATGCGCACCATCGTGCCCTTCGCGTAGCCCCGGCGAATTCCGTCTTCGACCAGCAGCGGAGCCGGCCCCGGCGCGGGCGTCGGATAATCCTCAGGCTTGAACCCCTCGGCCACGGGCGCCGTCGTCATTGGCGGCGGCGGCAACCCCCTCTGCGAACCGGGCACGACGATCGGCACCGGCAGCGGCGAGGGCGTCGCGTACCTGAGCTTTCCCGGCGTGCCCACCTTCGAGTGCCCATCGGTCTGCGCGAGGGTGTGCTCCGTCAAATCGGGCCCCGCGTATTTCCGCAGACGGTCGTTCGCATCCGACACGACCTTGTCGCGGCGCTTCTCTGTCTCACCCGCCATTTCCTTCCGCGCCGCCGGAGCGTCCACCCGGTACTGCGCCGTACCCTCGAGCCACACTTCCTTGAACGGGAAGAGGTTCGTGCCGCGCGCGCTCGCCTTGAGCGTGAACCGCGGCGGCCCCGACATCACCGGCGTCACCTCGACGAAATACACGAGCCCCGCGCCCAGGTCGGCCACCAGCGCGTCGGCGAGATTTCCCGCGAAGACGATGAACTGCTGCTTGCCCACCGGCCGCACGACCGAGAAGTGCGCGCCCGCCACGACAGAGCCGAGGAACTGACCTTTGTCGTCCATCACGTGCGCCGCCAGATCCGACTGCTCGAACGACGGCCGCACGAAGACGACCAGCGACTCTTCTGCGGGCGCCTTCAGCTGACGTACCGGGTCGACCTGCCGCATGTACTCGGGCACAGGCACGCTTCGACAGGCCGCCAACGCCAACGCCAACGCCAGAATCCAGACCGCCCGCCGCAGCTTCATGGGGGTGCCAGTTAGCATAGGGTCCGCGCGTGATCCTCGAACTGATCCGAAACGGTGGCGTGCTTGCGTTGGCGTCGGTGGCATTGGGGTTGGCGGGGGTGGGCATGGGGGTCGTGGCGCTTGGCGCGCGCCGCAATGCGCTGGCGATCCTCACCCTCTTCCTCGCCGTCGACGCCGCAGGGGCGGGCATCGGGGGCGCGCTGTACGGGCAGGCGCGGGTCGACCAGGCGCTGGAGTCGGTGAACCCCGTCGATGGCGATCGCATCCGCCGCATCGGGTACGCGGAGGCCCGGGGTGCGGCGCTGGTCGGGTTCGGCGCATCGTTGCCCGCGTTGCTGCTGGGCACCTTCGCGTTGCTGCGTTCACGGACGAAGCCGACCGTGGTCGCGTCGCTGACGCAGTCGCGCGAGGAAGACACCACGGCGGTGAACGCCTCGGGCTTCGTCTTCGTGGCGATGGCGGGGCTCGCGGCCGTTGGCGCGCTGGTCATCTCGCAGCGTCCGCTGCCGCCGGCGAGGTACGACTTCGACCCGGAAGATCGCGACGCGTGGGAGCTCGCCGCCGCGCTGACCGAAGACGACTGCGATCGATTGGAACGCGCGCTGAAGGCGTACCCCGAAGGCCGTGCGATGCCCGCGTCGCTGTCGTGGAAGCCCGCTGTGAAGGCATGTGTGGATCGTCGCGCCGAAGAGGTGACGCAAAAGGCGCCGCCGTTGAAAGAGATCTTCAAAGAGGAAGAGACTGCGGAATTGAGCCGGACGGCAATCGCTCCGGTGGTGAAGAAGG
>JAYUXE010000732.1:0-4107 GCA_043753165.1 Archangiaceae bacterium
GACGGTCAGCATCTACGACTTCTAATCACGTGGTTCTCGTGCGGCCCTCTTGTCGTCGGCGTCAGAACGGTGACGGCGAGGTGAGTGTGAGGCGTGCGCCCGTGTGTGGGTGGGTGAAGGTCAGCGACTCGGCGTGCAGCATCAAGCGGTCGCCGGCTTTTCCGTAGAGGCGGTCACCGGCGATCGGCGCAGCGAGGCCGGCGGCGGCGTGGACGCGCAGTTGATGCGTGCGGCCCGTGCGGGGGGTGAAGGCGACGCGGGTTCGAGCCCCGGTTCGATCGAGCACCTTCCACTCGGTCAACGCTGCCTTGCCATGGGTCGTGTCGACGACCTGCCGAGGCCGATCGTCCGGGTCGCCGCGCAGCGCGAGCGAGATCGTGCCTTCGTCCTCGCGAACGTCGCCGTCGAGGATTGCGATGTAGCGCTTGTCGATCTGTCGCAGCGCGAACTGCTTCTGCAGCGCAGCGTGCGTCCCGGCGTCTTTCGCGACGACCATCAGGCCCGAGGTGTCGAGGTCCAGTCGGTGGACGGAGAGAAAAGTTTCGCCGAGGCGCGAGAGCACCGAGTCGCGCAGCTTCGCGTGGCGGCCTGGCACGGAGAGCAGGCCAGCGGGCTTGTCGATCACCGTCAGCCAGGCATCTTCGAAGACGACGCGCGGCTCGGGGATCGCGGCGGACGCTTCGCCGAAGATTGGGGCGGCGTCGACCTCGAGTCCTTCGAGCATGAACGGCAGCACGGCCCCGCATTTGCCGCGGCATGCCGGGTAGTAGTTGCCAGCGCGGCGATCGCGCGACGCACCCCACCAGAACTCAGCCAACGCGATCGGCTCGAGGTTTTGTCGCTGCGCTTCGGCGAACAGCCGCGGCGCGGCGCAGTCTCCAGCGCCACCGGGTGGCTCGTGCGGCTCGAAGAGGCTTCGCAAGGTCCGCTGCTCGCCGCGGAAGCTCCGCACCACGTACAGCGCGTGCATCTGCTGCAGCAGCGCATTCGATTTCGACGCGCGACGGGCCTCGACGTCGGCGAGCCATGCGCGGGGTTCAGGAACGGGAGAGTCGCCGCTGCGCGCTTCTTCCGCATGACGCTGGTCCAGCCGGCGGCGTTCCGCAGTGTCGCCGCGGCTCTCTTGATCCAGCGCCGCCGACGCACCACCGGCCTTGCGTTTCTCGGCCCGTTCGCGCCGCCGTTCACGATGCACCGCCTGCAGCGCCTCGACCTCACCGCTTTGCTTCACCCGCAGCGCCTCGGCCCGCGCAACCGCCGCGAGCGCATCGCGATGCTCCGACTCGAGCGCCGCGAGCTCGACCTCGCCTCGCGGCCAGAACGCCTCGAGCCGCGACGCATCGAACAGCGGCGGAGCAAACCCTTCGACCTGCCACCGCCCGCCCAACATCCCCGAGTACGCCTTCAACCACCCCACCCGCCCATCGCGCGCCCGAGCCACGAGCACACCGAACATCTTTCCATCGCGCTCCAGCCCGTACCCGCCGAGCTCCGGCTGCAGCAGCTCGGCCGCGCGCCGGGCCACTGCATCCGGCTCGCCGCCGGCGAAAGGGCTCGCGAACCGCGAAGGCAACACCTCCGGCTGGGGGTCGAACGGGATCACCGCCCGACGACTTACCGCGTCGAACGCTGAATGCACGCCGGCTCGACCTCAACGCCACCCGACGCGACGATCAACGCGTGCGAGCAGGCGTTGGAGCAAACGACATCTTCACAGGCTGTCGGCGCGCAGCTCGACGGGCGCTAAGGGTCCACCCGCGCAGGTGCACGCGAGGAACGCCGGGCTGTTGCGGCGGTTCATGCTCATTTCCACGGACGGGCCGAGTTTTCCGTACGTGTGCCCTTCTTGAACGCACCTATTGCTGCAGCGCCGTGCGCGCGCCTCATCCTCTGCTGCGACGCCCGAAAAAAGGACCAGCATCCCGAGGACGACGCCACCCAGGCTCGCGAACATCAGCCTCCGGTTCGTCTTGCCGAAATCTCCGCGCGCCACCGACACGATGACCCCGAACTGTTTCGACCGGTTCCAGCCGCCATTCCCAAACAGGATCACCAGGAAGGTGATGCCCGACAGAAAGAGAATCGCGAGGCCCGCGAAGAATGCTGGATGCGAGCCCGCCATCGCCTTACCGAAGCAGCCAGGGAAGCACGGACGCCGACGCCACCGACGGAAACGAGCTCAGCGTCGCCGCCGGAGCTCCGACCGCCGACATGATGGTGCGCCAGAGGTTCGCTGCCGGCACGCGCTTGTCGTTGCCGAGCGTGCCCGTGGAATCGGGGACGCCCGTGACGAGGTCCGGCATCTTGTAGCGGTACTTGTGGCCATCGCCGTCGACCGAGTCGGCGCGGAGGTCGCCGTAGTAGCCGCCGCGAATCATGCCGCCCGCGAGGATGACCCCATTCTTTCCTTCGTCACCCGAGCTTCCCGCCGCCGGAGCGCGACCGCCGTCCGCCGTCGACACCACGATCAACGTCTGGTCGTACATGCCCGCGGCCTTCAACGATTCAATCAACCGAACCAGCGGCAGCACCGTGATTTCCGTCTGCGCTTTCATCTGCGGTGCCGTGCGTTCGCCGTGGATGTCGCCGATGTCGACCTCAATCGCCACCGACCGCGTCAGCCCCGACTTCACCAGCTTGAACGCGTAGGCCGCCTGTTCCCAGACATCGATGGTGGTGCGCCCGTACTTCCCCGGCACGCCCGCCGACCAGTACGCCTTCTCGGCGGCGGTAAGAGGCAACGAGAACGAGCTGGTCGTCACCTTGCCGAGCGCCGCGGAAGCTTCGGCGAGCTGGGTGGTGTGGTTGTTGGTCGACTGCGCCGACAAGCCGCGCCGCGCCAGGTGCGCCTTGTCGAAACGCCCGAGGCCCTTCTCGAGGAAGCGCGCTTCGGCCGGAGGAAGAATGCTGACCGCCGAGTTGGTCGCCGGGAAGCCGAGCAACAGCGCCGAGACGTTCTGGTAGCGGTCGGGCTCAGCCCCCGCCAGGCCGGCACCGAAGTGGTAAATCGCGCCCGAACGTTCGGTGCCCTTGATGATGACGCCGTTGCGAAGGCCCGGGGTCATCAACTTCTGCAGCCGGTTGTGCAACGCCATCGGCGTCGGCGTCGACGAGTAGTTGGCGCCTTCGCCGTTGCTCTGGCCAGGCTCGCCTTCCCACATCGGCAATCGGTTTCCCGGGCCCTGCTGCGCGCCGCGTCCCGGAGAACGAATCGGGTTGCTGGCTTCGTGACCGTGCACCGGGCCGTAGGTCAGCTCGCACAGCTCGACCATCGCGACGGTGTCGAGGTGCGGCGTGAGTTCCAGCGACTGCGGGGTGAGGAAGACGTTGTTCGGTTTTTCGGTGAGCTCGGCCTGGCTGAAGAACAGCGCCGCCTTTCGTCCGTTCTCGCCGCGTCGCAGGTTCGCGTCCTTCGCAAACCCCGGAGCGACCATCACATGTCCGAAGTCCAGCTGGTCTCGCAGACAAATCTCGATGAGGTACGTCGGCGTCACCGCCTGGCCCCACGCCTCACCCGCCTGAATCAACGCGGAACCGGCCGCGAGCCCTGCAGCGCCCTGAATCAATGAACGTCGGCTGAATTTCACGGCGTCTCCTGCGGGTCGAACGACCGGACGACGGCGGGATGCGAGAACGCTTCGACGGCCAGCGTCGCAAGCGACGGGCGCGGCTCTTTTGCTTTCGCGGCAGCGACCACATCGTCGAGCACGTCGGTCGGCAGCGTGAACACCGTCGATTCTGCGAGGCCGAACGCGTACCCCATCAACCCGCCCACGCTGCACGTCCAGAAACCGGGGCTGCTGACGTAGGCCTCACCCATGCCGGCGAGGTTGGGCACTTGCATTCCGAACACCTGCGACGCTTCGAGGCGCGACGTTTCCGGGTTGCTCAGGTGCGACGCCGACAACCCGTCGACGCTGCGGCCCTGCTCGCCGCCTTCCACTTGAATGCCCGTCGCCGTCGCGACCCACTTGCCGTCGCTGTTGAACTTCACGAAGGGCTGCGCGTGCGCGCCGAACTGGCTGTGGCACGTGTAGCAGGCGACGCCGTTGCCGAACGTGCCCGACGCGCCTTCTGCTTTGTCCTGCTGGAAGAGGGGAATCAGAA
>JAYUXE010000733.1:0-4104 GCA_043753165.1 Archangiaceae bacterium
CGGAACCACCCATTCGAAAATGTCCATGCGAATGAAGCTATGACTTCGGCCTGTGGCAGAATTGACAACCTTCGCCAGGTTCCTGCCATGCACACTGTCGCCATTCTCGCGCTCGATCACGTCGTCCCCTTCGACCTGTCGGTGCCCCTCGAAGTGTTCGGCCGCGCGCGCACGGCAAGTGGCCGGCCGCTGTACAAAGTGAAGGTCTGCAGCCTGCGGCCGCAGGTCGACGCGGGGACGTTCATTCTGAAGGCGCCCCATCGGCTGGTCGCGCTGCGGACGGCGGACACGATCGTGATCCCCGGCGTCGCCGACGTGTCGAAGCCCTTCCCTTCGTCGGTTCTCGACGCGCTGCGGAAGGCGCACACCCGCGGCGCGCGGCTGGCCTCGGTCTGTTCGGGAGCATTCATTCTCGCAGCGACCGGCCTGCTCGATGGAAAGCGCGCCACCACCCATTGGGCCGCCGCGCGGGCGCTGACAGCGATGTACCCAGCGATCGAGGTCGACCCGGCCGTGCTGTACGTCGACCTCGGGCGCCTGCTCACTTCGGCGGGAGCAGCCGCCGGCCTCGACCTCTGCCTTCACCTCGTGCGCCGAGACTTCGGAGCGGCCGTCGCCGCCGACACCGCCCGCCTTTCGGTGATGCCGCTCGAACGCACAGGCGGGCAGGCCCAGTTCATCGTCGACCCGCCGGTGCCGTCAGACGCCTCGACACTCGAGCCATTGCTGCGGTGGATTGACGCGCACCTCGCCCAGCCGCTGAACCTCGACTCACTGGCGCGGCGCGCGGCGATGAGCCAACGCACGTTGAGCCGGCGCTTTCACGAGCAGACCGGTACGACGCCGGCCCAGTACGTGCTGAACGCGCGCTTGCGCCGCGCGCAGCAGCTGCTCGAATCGACGAATCACTCGATCGAACGCGTCGCCTCGCTCGCGGGCCTGGCGTCGACCTCGACGTTCCGCGCGCGCTTCCACGGCCTGGTCGGAACAAGCCCCGTTGCGTGGCGAAGAAGCTTCAGATCGCCGTGAACAGGTTCAGCAGTCGCAACGACGAGGCGAGGTCGCCCTGAATCACCCAGGGTTCCACCTTGTCGCCTCCACTGGTGAACTGTGGCGACAGCACGAACACGCGGACGGACGCCGTGCGAAGCGAGCGACGGAACCGTTCGTCGCGAACGAGCCCGGCGGCCAGACGCAGCTGCACCGACGGCTGGAAGTAGTCGAGGTCGAGCGACACCCAATCGGCGGTGGCTGCGCCGTCCCGGCCGAGCGCCGCTTCCCAGCCGAAGTCCCGGCTTTCCATCAGCGACGGCACGAACACGGCCCCGGGGATGTCGCGCCCCTTCCGGGCCGCCGCGCGGCCGGTCACGAAGTGAACCGCGTCGTCGCGCAGCACCGGCTCGCCATCTGGCCGCTTCAACCCTTCGAACAACTTCCACCACGTCGCCGCTTGGGCTGGGGTCCGCTGCTCGAGGTAGCTGTCTTTGCACCAGTCGCTGTGGCGATCGGCATGCAGCAGCGCCCGCGGCAACTGGCCGGTGGTGGCGTAGTGGTAAAGCGCGACGTCGATCATGTGGTGATCGCGCAGCAGGTAGTCCGTTTGCCCTGACGGCGCGCGCGACACCTGGACGACGCCGCGCAGCGCCGCTTCGACATCGCGCATCGTGCGCTTGCAACGCGGGCCGACTTCTTCGAATGCGGTCTGGGCGGCGACGTAGGGGCGATCAGAACCAATTAGATCTTCTGGGCCCGACCATCGGTCGACCTTCTGCGCGAACCGTTGAGCCGACTCGAGCTCCAGCACGGCGGACGCGATCTGCTCAATCTCGCTGCGCTTCCCGACTGCGGGCAGGTGGGGCGAAATGGCGCGCAGAAAAAACGCGTACGCGCCGTCGATCGGCCGGACCCAATCTGAGGCCTTGATGCGCTTCACGCTGCCGCTCATACACGAGAGGCCATGGGCCTGCGCACCGTCGACGTCACCTTGTCCTTGAGCGGCTTGCCGTCCACGAAGGGCGTCGCCCAGGTTCTCGACCGTTCACCGCAGAGCCGCTTCGGCCGGGCGGGGCTCGCCCTGTTGATGCTCTGGGGCATCGCGCTGGCCTGCTTGCCGATTCCCGTCGTTCACTTCGTCGCTGTCCCCGGGTTCGCGATGGCCGGCCTGGTGCTCGCGGGCTTCCGATTGCGCGAGGCCAGCTCATTGATGGGGACGACGGGCGAATGTCCGCGCTGTCAGCTGCGAACAGAGTTTCCCCAGTCGGGACGTTACGCCGGCGGGGGAACCGTGCACTGCGACGGCTGTGGAAGCCTGGTGACGGTGACTCCCGTCTAAATCACGGGCCGCAAACGGTGGCGGCGGTGCATGAGACCACCGGGTTCAGCGCCGCGTAAAAGGCCGCCGCGACTTTTGCGTGGGCCACCTGCGTCGGGTGAACACCGTCGTAGAGATCGGCGGTCGTCAGCTGCCCGGCGACGTCGGCGAATCGAACGCGCTTGCCCTGCGCCTGCCGCGACGCGACGCGCGCCTGGATTCCGGCGTTGAGGTCGCGCCCCAGCTGCGCGCGGTCGACGTTGTTCGGCGCGATCAGGTTCGACGTGATGGGCGGAATCGAGCCGACGATGACCCAGGCATTCGGGCGCCTGGCGAGGATTTGGTCGACCAGCGCGGCGTGACGGTCGGCAATCTGCGACGCCGATTCCGCCGTCCACCAGGCGATGTCGTTGGTGCCGATCATCAGCAGGATGTAGTCGGGCGCGTAGCCCGACAACCAGCCGTCGACCGCCGACGCGATGTTGCTGATGGTGAAGCCCGGGTGCCCTTCATGTTCCTTGTCGCTGGTGACCGCGTACTGATCGAACTGCGAGCCAACGAAGTCCACGCCGCAGCCGTTCGCGGTGAGGCTGGTGCGCAGCGTGTTGCGGTAGCCACCGTTGACGCCCAGGGTAATCGAGTCACCCAGCGGCATGATCTTGAGGCAGCCCGTGGGGGCCGGCGTCGGGCCCGGCGTCGTCGTACCGGCATCGACGGGAACCGGAGCAGGAATTGGCGCGGGCGGCACAGGGGTGGGCGTCGGCACTGCCACCACCGAGCCCCAGCCAGTCGCGTCGACGTAGGCCGTGGTGTTGACGGCGCCGGTGAGCTCGAGCTCGACGCCGAGGCTCTGCACCGCGCCCGAGCCTGCGGGCATCGTGAACGAGAGGGTGTTCCAGGCGCCGCGGGTCAGGACGCTGGCCGAACGCCACTGCGCGTTCCACCGCCAGTTGTTGACCTGCGTTTCCTGGGCAAACACCTGCACCGAGGTGACCTGCGCTGCGGCAGGCAGCCAAAGTTGAAAGGTGAGGGTCGCTCCGGCGGGCACCGCGGGGTTGGTCACCGCGATCTGCACCTTGCCCGCGGAGCCACTGTTGATCTGCACCGCGAGCGCGTGGGTTCCGGCAAAGGCCTGCGCGGTGGAGCTGCTGACGCCCGCCGAGACTGCGCCGCGAGAGGAAAACCCGTCGGTGCCCGTCTCGAAGTCGTAGGTCTGGCCCGCGGCCGGAGGCGCAACAGGGCCGGCATCGACGGCCACCGCGCCCGCGTCGACCACGACTGGAGGCGGGGTACCGCCCGGGCCAGCGGGAATCGCAAGCCCTCCTGCCTGAAGGAACGGACCCGCATGCGTGCGCAGGTACGGCTGACCGTCGCCGTCGAGATCATTGGTGTGCGTCGCCTGACACCCTTCACCACGTCCGAAGAGCAGCGCGATGACGCCGCTGGTGGCAAAGCGTTCGCGGTTGGCGACTCCGTTCGTGCCAAAGAAGTACTCGGTGCGGTTGTCCTTGTAGCCCTGACGCGCCTGGCCGGCGTTGCAGACGTTGAGGCTGTTCGAGTTGCCGACGGGAATCTGCCAGAGCACCCACCGCTTGCCGGCCTTCAAGTTCCAGAGGCGAAGCCATTCGGCATAGCGGTTGAAGCTCTTGCTGTTGATGGACGCGGTGACCGAGGCGTCCCACCAACGGTTCTCACCGCGAACGAGTTGGTAGTAGTCGGCGTCGCGATCGAGAGGGTCGCCGACGAGGACGTCGTAGGTCGCACCGGTCTGGTTGGCCGAGAGGCCGAGCATC
>JAYUXE010000734.1:0-4102 GCA_043753165.1 Archangiaceae bacterium
GATTTCGACCTGCTGTTCGGCGCCGCGCGGCTCAATCTGCGCATCGTCGATTTGCCCGTTCGGTACCGGGCGCGCACGTACGGCGACACCAAGATTTCCCGGTTCACCCACGGGGCGCTGCTGCTCAAGATGACCGCGTTCGGGTTGAGGAAGCTGCGGCTCGAAGGGTGAGCTACTTCGGCGTCGCGGCTCCGCGGATGACCTGAATCGTGTTGAAGCGTTTCTGCTGCAACACGCGCGTGCGTTCACCCGACAGCAGGGTGTTGATGCTCGCGCGCCCGCGTTCTTCGATGACGTCGACGTCGTCTTCGTTTCGAAGGGTGAGGGTGAGCGCGCCGAGGTCCTGCGCGAGGACGAGCATCTCAGCCTCTTCGGGGATCACCAGCAGCGACACGTTGTTGTACTCGCGCTGACCTTCCGGCATCACGCTGGTGTTCGTGGTGCCGGTGACTTTGCCGGTCGCGAGGATGACGACGTTCTGCATCAGGGTCACCGCGACGTTCTCGTTCGTCACCGGATCCTTGAACGTGGCGACGATGTCGACGTGGTCATTCGGCCGAATCCACCCGCCCACCGAGCTCGACTTGCCCGTCTCGATCGTCACCGCACGCGCCTTCTTCTGCACGCGCGTCGACAGCCGTTCGGCCGCCTTCGTCGTCTCGAATTGGCTCCACAGCAGCGGGTCGCCCGCCTGAATCGGCACCAGCACCTTCTGGTTCACCACGTAGCTGGCCGAGTCGGGCTTCACGACGGATGACGTGACGAACTGCTCGGGCACCGAGCGCTGTGAAATCATCTCGTACGTGACGACCGTGCCTTCGGGCACATCGGTCGCGGCCACGATGACGGGCACCATGTTCCACCCTCGGCGCACATCGGCTTCCTGCTTCTTGATGGCCGTAAACCCCATCGTGCCGCCGACGACTGCGAGCACGGCGGCGACGACCAAGGGCATCCGGCGATCCCACTTTCGTGTCGCGGGACGTGGCTCTTTCGGCTGGTCGGGCCGGCGGGTACGCGTCGGCTTCGACTCGGTCTTCGGAGCGGCCCGGTCGTACTTGAGCCCCCCCAGCGATTGCTCGAGCGCCTCGACCTCGGGGTCGCTGCCTTCCTTGTCCCAGAGGTAGTCGGGGTCGTTACCCATCCGAGCCTCCTTTCGGCAGGCCGAGCTTTTCCTTCAGCATCGCCATGCCGCGGTGAAGGTTCACGCGCACCGAGCCGGGCGTGAGTCCGGTCGCCTCGGCGATCTCGGGCCCGGTCATCCCTTCGATGAGGCGCATCGCCAGCGTCTCGCTGTAGGCCTCGGGCAGCGCGCGAAGGGCGACGAGGACCTTGCGGGCATCGGGCGCTCCGGACGCATCGGGCGCGGCGAGTGGCACTTCGTCTGGCAGCTCATCTTCCTGCGGGCGGTCGCGCAGAAACCGGGCGACGCGCGTGCGGGCGACCTGTGCGAGCCAACCGCCAAACGCCGCGTCGTCTTCGAGCGTGGCCAGCTTCTGCAGCGCGATGATGAACACGTCCTGCGTGAGGTCGGGCGCATCCGCGGCTGGCACTTTCGACACCACGATGCCGTGCACCATGCCGCAGAAATGGTCGTGCAGCGAAGTGAACGCCCCCTTGTCCCCGTGCCGCGCCGACGCGACCCACCCCAGCCAGCGCGGGCGGCGCACCTCGGGCGACAGCATTTCGGCAGGTTGGGCGGCGGGCATGTTCCGGGACTTTTCCGAGTCTCCCATGGGAGCCACCTGGGGCCCGAATCGTTAGCCGCCTACGGCACGGTGAGCATCAGCCCGGTCGCGACGGTCGAACAGTTCTTGCGGTGAACCGTGACGGGGTAGGAGCCAGCCGCCAGCGTGGGCGGAACGACCGCCTCGTATTTCCCGGACATCGGGCTGTACGCGCCGCGAATCATCCCGATGCCCCCGGCCTCGACCGCGAGAATTCCGTCGAGCCCCGAACCCTCGACGACCACGAGCTCGCCTTTCGCGGAAGGAGACCGGACGGCCGTGACGTCGGCCGGCGGCGTCGCGATGTCGCAAATCCAGAAGGGGTGCTGAAGCCAGGTCTGGCCGCCGCGGGTGTCGCGCATCACGACGAAGAACGTGCCGGTGTGGTCATCGGGAACCTTGTCCAACGGAAAGTCGGGATGCCCGGGTGCGGTGAAGATGGCCTTCACCTCGCTGCGCAGCGCGACGCGCAAGTTGTTGAACCGCCCCGAGGTCGAGTACCAGGCCGAGGTGAGCCGTTCGACCTTGTCTTCCATCGCCGTCGGCGTCGTCTCGACGTACGGCTCGAACGCGCTGTCGGGCGCCTCGAGCAGCACCTGGCGTTTGTCCGCCGCCGAAAGCATCGCCGGCACGTTCGGCTTCACCGGCTTCCCATCGAACAGAAACGCCGAGATGACCGGGTTCGTGTTGCGCGTCGCCGACTCGGACACCTTGATCCGGAACAGCGCGATGACGGCCTTCACTTCCTTGCGCGCCACCCGGTCGAACAGCTCTTTCATCGGCACGCCGGCCGACTCTTCGGCGATGGCGATCGC
Organism: Archangiaceae bacterium; assembly: GCA_043753165.1. Taxonomy (GTDB): domain Bacteria; phylum Myxococcota; class Myxococcia; order Myxococcales; family Myxococcaceae; genus JAGSPQ01. The sequence goes on from JAYUXE010000734.1 coordinate 2,543, forward strand.
CAGCACCTGCCCGACCGTGCCCGTCTGCCGCCGCGTGTCCGTCGCGGCGAGCTGCGAAAACAAATCCGCGCGGGTCGCGTAGGTCGCCGAATCGTCGAGCCCGATGAAGTGAACACCGTTCGGAAGCGTGCCTGCGCTCGCCAGGGCCGACGGGTCCTGCAGCACCGCGGGATCCGAGCACGCGCTGCGGCCGAGATTGAACGGGTCGGGGTCGCACCCAATCCACAGCACCGTGTTCTTCTTTCCGGGCCGCGACGGGTCGAGAATCAGCGCGCTCAGCGAAGCCGACTCGCCCGGCTTGAGCTCGGCCGGCTCGGCCCGCACGCCGATGACACGCAGGTCTTCGACGATCGACTCGGGCGACCACGCCTCGGCGCAGCCCACGAGCGCAAGACACAGCAACGCAAGCCGCCTCACCATTCGGCCCTCATGCCGACGACGGGGACGATGGGCAGCCCGTAGATGTATTGCTCTTTCGTGTAGTCGTAGTTGCTGGTGACGCCTTCGACGTTCGAACGGTTGGTGACGTTCTGCACGTCGACGTAGAGCGCGAGCATCCACCGTTCGAACACGAACCGGCGGTCGACGCGCACGTCCAGCTGGAAGAAGTCGGGCAACCGCCGGCTCCACTGCTTGCCGAACAGCGGGTAGTAGTAGTTGCCGTTCGCGTCGTAGATGGAGCCGATGTTCGGCGTGTTGAGGGGGCCGCTGGTGTAGCGAAGCTTGGCCCCGACGATGAAGTCGAAGGGCAGCTTGGAGCTCGCGACGATGACGAGGTTGTGCGGCTGGTCGAGGGGATGCGTGCCGTACTCGCGGCCCTGCGCGAAGTCGCGTTCGGTGCGCGACAGCGAATACGAAATCCAGCCGAAGAAGTTCTTGGTCAGCGCGTGCCGCAGCAGAATCTCGGCGCCATAGCTCTTCCCGTACCCCGTGCTGACGTAGTTGAGGTCGAGCGCGTCGATGTTCGCGCTGCCCGACTCGAGCGCGAGCGTCTGCCGCGACTGGTGAAACAGGTCTTTGTAGTAGAGCTGCACGTAGAGGCTGATCGCGTCGGTGAAGCGCGCCTCGGCGCCAATCGTGTAGTGGTTCGCGCCTTCGGGCAGCAGTCTGGGGTTGCCGAACTTCTTCGACAGCTGACCCGACCGGTAGTCCGGAGACTGGTGGTACTGGCCGATGCCGCCTTTGAGGGTGAGCTTGTCGATGGGCGTCCACAGCGCCGCGAGCCGCGGGTCGACCCAGCCCTTGTTCATCTGCAGCTCGTAGTCGGCGCGCAGGCCTCCGACCAACTTCAGCGAGGGCAGCGGACTCCAGGTGGCCTCGGCGAACACCGCCGGCTGGAAGGTGACGTACGTCGCGTTCACCTCGCGCAGCTGACGCGAGAGGAACGGATCGGGGATCTGGTTGAGCTTGAAGGGCGGCGGGCTGCGGAAGTTGAGTTGGTAGGGCAGCGCGTAGAGATCGAGCCCGGTGTCGAGGGTGAGGTTGAGGCCTTCGAAGTCGATCGAGAACGCGTTGCGCGAGGACACCGGCCACTGCTGACCTTTGGCGTAGAGGTCGGTG
>JAYUXE010000735.1:0-1618 GCA_043753165.1 Archangiaceae bacterium
GCAGCAGCAGCAGCGGCAGCAGCGGCAGCGGCAGCGGCCAGCGTCGGGTCGGGGCCCATCTTTCGGCGAACCATGAACCCCTTCGGCGCAACCGGCGCCGGAGCGGCCTTCGGCTTGAGCTTGTCCACGATCTTCCTTACCGCCTCGTTCGCCTGGTCGTCTTCCAGAGACGACGAGTGGCTCTTCACGTCGTAGCCGAACGACAACAGCTCGGTGACGACCTCTTTATTGTCGAGCTCGATGCCATGGCCTTTGAGCTCTTTGGCAATCTCGTGAACGCGCTTCTTTGACATAGCAGGACCCCGTACTTCAGAAATTGTGTGGTGGAAAGCGGCCTGATGCGAAGGGCTCTCGCCCTCGCACGGAACAGTGCTGACATCATCGTCTTGCGTGAAACAGTCAGCGCTGCAGGTCAGCCTCCAGGCTCGTCGTTTCCAGTGACTTCATGAGACCGCGAAAAGCCCGCTGGAAGGCCTTTCGTTTCGTGGCTGCGCTCAGGCAGCCCGTTCCACAGAGATAAGCCCCCCTGCCAGGGGCGGTCTGTGGCTTGTCGACCACGGGTTGGTGCGAAGCGTCGAGCACCAATCTGTGCAGCAACCTTTTGGGCTGCTTCTTTCCGCACCCCAGGCAGCTTCTGACTGCCCGGGCCTCTTCCTTCGGGTTCACTGCCAAAACGTCTTTCGTTACGGCGCCGTTGCAGGCGGAGCGACCGGGGGCGCCGCTGCTGCCGCCACCGCTGCTTCGCCTGCCTTGCGGGTGTCGAGCTCGGCGCGCTTGCGCTGCTCTTCCAGCAGGTAGTTCTCGGCCGCGGCCTTGATCTGCCGCGCCTTCTTGATGCCGATGCCGTCGACGTCGCCCAGCCGCTTCAGGTCCGTCTCGCGGGCGATGTCTTCGACCGTCAGGTAACCGCCCTTCTTCAGCATGTCGATCGTCTTTTCGCCGACACCACGCACGCGGGCGAACCGTTCGTCCTGCGAGAGCTCGTCCGGGTGGCGACCCTCTTCGATCAGCCGCTTCTGCTCACGCTCGGCTTCCATGCGGGCAAGCTCGGTGGCGTCGAGGTCCTTCTGCGAGTTCGCCTTGTCCTGCATTGCGGCGATGCGCGTGGGGTCGAGGCCCGGAATCTGCGACAGCACGTCGGGGCTCGCGTCGGCGATGTCCTTCGCCTGGCGGAAGCCGTGGGCGTACAGGGTCTCGATCAGCATCTCGTTCACGCCGGGCAGCGCGCTCAAGCTCTTGGTCGCGAAGTCACGCATCTCGCGCACGCGGGTCTCGCTGTTGATGTCGAGCTTCCACCCGGTCAGCTGGGCGGCGAGGCGCACGTTCTGGCCGTGGCGGCCGATCGCCAGCGACAGCTGGTCGTCGGGGACGATGATTTCCATCGCGTGGTTCGCCTCGTCGATGATGACGCGCGCGACTTCGGCGGGGGCCAGGGCGCTGCAAACGAAGCGCGCCGGATCTTCATCCCACGGGACGATGTCGATCTTCTCGCCGCGCAGTTCCTGCACCACCGCCTGCACGCGGCTGCCCTTCATGCCGACGCACGCGCCGACGGGGTCGACGTCGCCATCGCGCGAGCTGACCGCAATCTTCGCGCGGCGGCCCGGCTCACGGGCGG
>JAYUXE010000736.1:0-9321 GCA_043753165.1 Archangiaceae bacterium
TGGGTGCCGCCGCGGGCGCTGACTTCTCTTTCGTGGCCGCTGCCTTCACGGGCTCTTTCGCCGCCAGCTTCGCCGCCTTTGCGTTCTGCTGTGTCAGCCGGCGCCAGGTGTCGTAGTTGCCTTCGTAGCGGACGACTTTGCCGCTGCCTTCGAACACCAGCAGGCTCGTCGCGACCTTGTCGAGAAACGCGCGGTCGTGGGTGACCAGCAAGACAGAGCCAGTGAACTGAACCAGCAAACGTTCCAACACGGTCAGCGTGACGAGGTCCAAATCGTTGGTGGGCTCGTCGAGCACCAGCACGTTGGCGCCTTCGAGGAAGAGCTTCGCCAGCAGCAGGCGGTTGCGCTCACCCCCGGACAGGGCCGAGACCTTCTGGCGCTGCATGGGCACGGGAAAGAGGAGGTCGTCGAGGTACTCGGCGACGCGAATCTTCGAGTCGCCGAGCATGATCCAATCGCTGCCGTCCGGACCCAGCGCGCTCTCGTAGACGGTGAGCGTCGGGTCCAGGGACTCGCGGTGCTGGTCGAACCACGCGACCTTCGTGCGTGCGCCCGTCACCACCGTGCCTTCATCGGGCGGCAGCTCGGACAGCAGCGTCTTGATGAGCGTCGTCTTGCCCGCGCCATTCTTCCCCATCAGACAGACGCGCTCGCCCGGCTGAAGAATGAAGCTCACGTCGTCGAAGACCTTCCGGTCACCAAATGACTTCGAGATGTGCTTCGCCTCGATGACGATTTGCGAGAGCCGCGGCGCCTTCGCAATCTGCAGGTCGGCCACCTTCGGACGCACGAACCCGCGGTCGGTGAGCAGCTTCGCCGCACGTTCCATGCGCTGCTTCGTCTTCGTGCGCCGCGCCTGGGGTCCACGGCGCATCCACGCGATTTCCTGCGAAATCCACCGGTCGCGCTTGTGCGCCTGGACCTGCTGCGTTTCCTGCAGCGCGAGCTTCTGTTCGAGCCACGCCTGGTAGTTGCCCGGGTACGAGACGAGGCCGCCGGGCTGCTGCTCTGAGATGACGGGCTCGACCTCGACCATGCGGTCGACCAGGCCGTCGAGGAAGTAACGGTCGTGGGTGACGAGCAGCAGGGCCCCCTCGCGCTCGTCGAGCTCTTCTTCGAGCCATTCGACGGTCTCGGCGTCGAGGTGGTTGGTGGGCTCGTCGAGCATGAGCAGGTCGGGGCGGGCCAGCAGCGCCTTGGCGATGGCGACGCGTTTTTTCAAGCCGCCCGAGAGCTCGGCGACTGGCCTTTCCCACTCGTTGACGCCGAGGCGGTCGAGCAGCTTCTTCGCTTCGTGGCCCGTGTCCCAGCCGCCCAGGTGTTCGACCGTATCGGCCAGCGCCGACAGCTTGTTCATTTCGTCGTCGGTGCCCGTCATCGTCCCCGCGAGCGCTTCGTGCGCGGCGAGGGCAGCGCGCAGGGGGGCCTGGGCGACCTCGAGCTCGCTTTGCACGGTGGCCCCGGGCGGGAACTCGGGCTCCTGGGGCAAGAAGGTGACGCGGGCGCCGCGCTGCAGCTGCAGCGTGCCCGCGTCCGGCTTCTGCGTGCCGGCGAGAATCTTCATCAGCGTCGACTTGCCGCTGCCGTTCACGCCGACCAGGCCGACCCGTTCGCCCGCCTCGATGACGAGCTCGACGTGGGAAAAAAGGGTGCGGCTGCCGAAAGCGAGGGAGACGTCGAAGGCGCGAAGAAGGGTCATGGAGTAAAAGGCTCGAATTGATGCCTAACACTTCACGCTGTGCCGTGGTCGCCCTGCTGTTGTTGGCGGGCTGCGGAAGCCTGACCCGGGTGACCGTGGATCAATCGGCCACCGCCACCATCCCCGCTGCGACGCTGCTCGAGCAGCTCACCGGCGATGTCGGCTTCGGCAGCCTTGCCAGCTTCGACATTTCCCAGAGCCAGGAGTTCAAGATTCAGGGCATCAAGAAGGAACAAATCAACTCGGTGAAGGTGACGAAGCTGTCACTGACCATCACGTCCCCCGCCCCGGGTCAGGATTTCGCGTTTCTCGACACGCCCTCGTTCTTCGTCGAGGCGCGATGACCTTCTCGACCGTTGCGTCCGGCAATCGCCCGAGGAAAGAGACCATCCTCGAGGCAAAGGTCGAGCTCGTTGCCGGCGTGAACCTGGCCGGCGTCATCGCCAGCGGCGGCAAGTGATGGAAGCCCACGTGAAGCTGGGCCGTGCCTGGCTTGAAGCCTTCAACGCGCACGACATCGAATCGCTGGTCTCGCTGTACGCGGCCGACGCGACCCACACGTCACCGAAGATTCGCGCGCTGCACCCCGACACAGGCGGCAAGCTTCACGGGCACGCGGCGCTCAAGGCGTGGTGGCTCGACGCGCTGCAACGGCTGCCCACGCTGCGCTACGAAGCGCTCACCGTCACCGCGAACGAAGACCGCGTGTTTCTCGAGTACCTGCGGCACGCGCCTGATGGTCCGCCGTACCCGGTCGCCGAAGTGTTCGACGTGCGGGACGGTAAAATCGTGGCGTCTCGCGTGTACCATGGTTGATTGGGCCGCCCTTCAAGGAGAACCGTTCATGCCCCGAGTCCTGATGCTCAGCGCCGTGCTGGTAACCCTCGCTGGTTGCGGAGGCGGCGACCCGTGTGGCGCTTCGAAGTGCCCCAACGACGCCATGAGGAGCGCCAACGAGTACCAGACCTGCGTCAACGACCATCAGAACCGGTCGAGCAACAAGTGCTACCAGCAAGAGGTGCAGTACGAGGTGTGCCTCAAGAACGTCACCCAGTGCGACAGCAACGGCCGCACCGATGTGTTCAAGACGCTCTCGTCCTTCGGAGACTGCAACAGCGTGCGCGACACGCTGCTGTGCTGCCAGCAGAGCAAGTCCTGCTGAGCCTCACGGAATCTTGGTGAGGGTGAAGTTCTCGTTCAGCGGCGCGCCCGCGACGAGCGTCACCTGCTTCACCACCGGCAGGTAGCCCGGCTTCGAGACAGTAAGCTCCCACTGCCCGACGTACAGCTGACCGCCAAAGGTGTACGTGCCGGCCGCGGTGCTGGTCTGGTTGAAGAGTCCGCGATTCACCGTGATGGTGACTCCGGTCAGCGGCGCGTTGTTGTTCGACGCGTCGAAGATGCTGCCCGAGATGTTCTCTTTCGCCGGCTCGGCGCCCACGTAGACGACGAAGTGGCGCGCCGCCTTCGTGATGGCGTTGCGCGTGTCGCGGTTGACGAGGTGGAACACCCAGATGCCGTTGGCGGTGTTCGACAACAGCACCTGCTTGTTGGTGGTGAAATTCGCGGGCGTGACGGCGGGCACGGTGTCCGCGAACTTGTCGAACGCGTAGTAGTAGCCGTTGAAGTTGCTGTCGGCCTGAGGGTTCGTCCACGAGAAGAACAGCGCGGCGTTCTGGTACCAGGTGCGCTGTGCGGGGTGGCTCGCCGACACGACCGTCGGAGGCACGGTGCTCACGTTCACCTGCAGCGTGTTCTTCACCGTGCCGACGTTGAACGCCGAGTCGACCGTCACGATGTGGAAGTAGCTCGTGCCCTGCGGCAGCTGCGTGGCGGGGACCTTCAGGCTCTCGGCCTGCAGGAAGGTGCCGTTGTTCGCCGCCTGGCTCGGCAGCGTGTCGATGGTCTGCGACACCTTGTAGTAGTAGCCGTTGACGGTCGGGAAGGGCTTGGTCCACGCCAGGAAGAGGTCGCCGAGCCCGTCGTTGTACCAACGCGACGCGTCCGAGTGGCTGCCCGACACCACGTCCAGTGGCGGCATCACCGACTTGATGGTCGTGCCCGTCGCGCTGCCCGTGTACGAGTCCGTCGAGCCGCGCAGCAGCTTGATGAAGCCGTTCGTGCCGCCCGTCGCCTGCAGCGCGCCATTGCCGGTCAGCGTGTCGGCCGCGAAGAGCATCGTGCCGCCCGTGCCCGGAGCGGTGCCGTTGCTCGTCACCTGCCCCTTGATGTCGATGCTCTCGGCGATGAACTTCACCAGGCCGCCGCCGACGGCCGCCGCGCTGTATTTCGCGCCTTCCTCGGTTGACAGGTCGTCGGTGCGCAACGTCTGCGGCGCCACGACGTTTGCGCAGGGGTTCACGTCGACGACCGTGCAATTCGTCGGCTGGCCCGCGATGCAGGTGACGTTGATGTTGACGTGGTAGCCGCCTCCGCAGCACAGCGCCGTGTCGTGGCAGTGGCTGTAGACGATGACCTGCGTCGACGCGCCCGGGCGGTCGCCCACGCCGTTCGCGTTCACCTGCGACGCCGAGTCCTGCACGCTAATGGTCTTGGCGCGAATCTGCAGCTGGCCGCTTGGGCCGACCTTCAGCTGGCCGCCGTTCTTGATGATGACCGAGTTTTTGAAGCTGTAGTCGCCTTCCATCACCTTCGTGATGCCGTCGATGACGAGGTCAGCCTCCATGCAGTCGCCCTTGTAACAACCGTTCGCGCACAGCGGAGACCCCGCGTCCGGCAGCGCGGCCGGCACCCAGCCCGTGCCTGCGTCGGTGCAGGTCTCGACGGTGGACGCGTTGCAGCGGCGGTTGCCGCCCTGGCACGGGTCGGCGCAGAGGCCCTGGTTGCAGGTGGTGTCGCACGCCTGCTTGAAGAGCCAGGCGCTGCCCGAGGCGTTGCAGACTTCGACGTTGTTCGTGTTGCAGCGAACGGTGCCGGCGGTGCAGCTCGCGGCGGTGGTGCAGGCGCCGGCCGCGCAGGCCTGCGGGCAGCTCTGCGTCATCACCCAGTTGCCGGCGGTGTCGCACGTCTCGACGAGGGGGGACGTCGCGTTGCAGCGCTTGTCGCCCAGGGTGCAGGCAGGCGGCGCCGAGCACGTCGTCGCCGGGACGGTGCAGGTCTGATTGCCGCCGCACATCGCGGGGAAGCTCCAGTCGGTGCAGCCCGACATCAGCTGCACGCACTGCTGAACCTGGCCGCCCGCGGTGCAGCGCGTCGTCGCCTGCGTGCACTGATTCGTGCACTGGCCCGCCACCACGCACGCGCCGCCGCTGCACGCCTGCCCTTGAGCGCACGCGGGCTGAAGCACCCAGTCGGTGCAGCCACTGCCCAGCAGCTTGCACTCGACGACCGAGCCGGTGCTGCTGCACTGCCTGGCGCCGGCGGTGCACTGGTTGCTGCACGTCGCGACGCAGCCGCCGCCGCTGCACACCAGGCCGTTGTTGCACGCGACCGCGGGGGCAAAGCTGCGGCACTTGGTGGTCGCGTTCAGCGCACAGCTGCGAACGCCGCCCGTGTCACAGATGCTGGTGCCGTCGGAACAGAGGTCGAAGCAGCACTGGGCGAAGCTGAAGCACTCGGGGTCCGAACAGTCGGTCTTCCCGTCGTTGTCGTCGTCCTTCTGGTTGTCACAGATTTCGCCGCCGACGGCGCCGCCACCGCCCGTGCCCGAGCCGCCGCCCGCGCCACCGCCGGTGCTGTTGCCCTTGCCGCCACCCGTGCTGGGGGCGCCGCCGCCGACGCCGCCGCCGGTCATGGTGGCCGTGCTGCAGCCGGAAAAGACGACGACTGCGGAAACCGCGAGTGCGCGAAGCATGCTGGTGGACCCCTGAGTGAGACGAACGGCGCGTTGACCCGGGAGGAAGGTCATGTGTGCAGGACGTCTTTCAGGGCCAGCGGTTACGGTGGCTTAGCTCGTCACGTTGAAACGGAAGTGCATGCAGTCGCCGTCCTGCACGACGTATTCCTTTCCTTCCATGCGAAGCAGGCCCTTCTCACGCGCGGCAAGCTCACTGCCGAGCTCGACCAGGGTCTTCCAGCCGATCACCTCGGCCTTGATGAAGCCCTTCTCGAAGTCGGTGTGAATCACGCCCGCGGCCTGCGGCGCCTTCCACCCGCGGTGAATCGTCCACGCGCGCACTTCTTTCGGGCCGACCGTGAAGTACGTCTGCAGGCCCAGCAACTTGTAGCCGGCGCGCACGACCTTGTTGAGGCCTGGCTCGTCGAGGCCCGAGGATTTGAGGAACTCAGGGCGCTCTTCGACGGGCAGCTGCTGAATCTCGGCTTCGAGCGCCGCGGCGAGCACGACGAGGTCGGCGTTCTCTTTCGCGGCCAGCGCGCGCGCGGCCTTCACGTGCGTGTCGACTTCCGCGGTGGCGAGCTGATTTTCCATCACGTTCGCGATGTAGAGCACGGGCTTGCTGGTGAGCAGGAAGAGGTCACGGATGAGCAGCATCTCGTCTTCCGAGAGGCCGTGGGCGCGCACGGGCAGGCCCTGGTCGAGCTTCTCTTTCACCTTGTCGAGCACCGCCATCTCGGCGCGGGCCTGCTCGCCTTCTTTGCCGGGGACGCGAACCTGTTTCACGGTTCGTTCTTTGCGCTTGTCGACGGACTCCATGTCTTTGAGGCAGAGCTCGGTGTCGACGACCTCTTTGTCGCGCACGGGGTCGATGCTGCCTTCGACGTGGGTGATGTTTTCGTCTTCGAAGCAGCGCAGCACGTAGAGCACCGCGTCGACCTGGCGGATGTTGCCGAGGAACTGGTTCCCGAGGCCTTCACCTTTGCTCGCGCCGCGGACCAGGCCCGCGATGTCGACGAACTCGAGTGACGTGGGCAGGATTTTTTCGGGCTTGGCGAGGTCGGCCAGCGCCTGCAGGCGTTCGTCCGGCACCGGCACCACCCCGATGTTCGGCTCGATGGTCGCGAAGGGGTAGTTGGCGGCCAGCGCTCCGGCGTTCGAGAGCGCGTTGAAGAGGGTCGACTTGCCGACGTTGGGCAGGCCGACGATTCCGATTGAAAGTCCCATTGGCGGGCGCATGTACCATGGCTGTTCGGAGGCAACACCATGGGCGGTTGGTCGGTGAAGGACATCGGCAGTCAGCAGGGAAAGGTGGCCATCGTCACCGGAGCGAACAGCGGTATTGGGTACTTCACCGCGCTCGCGCTGGGACGCGCCGGCGCGGACGTGACGCTGGCGTGCCGCGACCCGGCGCGCGGGCCGCAGGCGTTGGCGAAGCTTCGGGCCGAGGCGCCCGAGGCCACGTTCAGGCTCGAGCCGCTGGATTTGGCGAACCTCGCGTCGGTGCGCGGATTCGCGAACGCCTTCGTCGCCTCGGGGCGGCAGCTGGACCTGCTCGTGAACAATGCAGGCGTGATGGCGCTGCCGTCGCGCGAGCTCACCGCCGATGGGTTCGAACGGCAGTTCGGCACGAACCACCTCGGCCCGTTCGCGCTCACGGGGCTGCTGCTGCCGGCGCTGCGGCAGAGCAAGGCCCCCCGGGTGGTGGTGGTCTCGAGCGCGGTCGCCGACTTTGCGCGCATCGAGCTCGACAACCTGCAGAGCGAGAAGCGCTACGCACCGATGCGCACGTACGGGCAGACGAAGCTGTCGAACCTGCTCTTCATGCTCGGGCTCAACGCGCGGGCGCCATGGCTCAAGGCGGTGGCGGCGCATCCCGGCGGCAGCGAGACGGAGCTTCAGCGGCACGGGCTCTTGAACAAGCTCGCGATGAAGGTCATCGGGCAGTCGGCGTCCGAGGGGGCGCTGCCTTCGCTTCGCGCCGCGACGGAAGATGTGCCCGCCGGGACATACTTCGGGCCCCGCGGGCTGATGCACCTGCGGGGGGCGCCCGTCGTCGTGAAACCGCCGAAGCGTGCGCTCGATGCGGGGGTCGCGACCCAGCTCTGGGAGGCCTCCGAGCGCCTCACCGCCGTCACGTACCCGGCCGCCTGAGGCGGTGGAGACCCCCTTCACAAGCGTTCGATCGAATTCGATCGAATCTGACGCGACGCGTTACCCACCCTCTAGAATCGTCGAGATGCAACGCGTCAAAACCTTCGATCGAATTCGATCGAAGGGATGAAGCGCTGTCGGGGCGGGCGGTTAAGTCGTCGAACCGGGCCCGGATGTAACGCAACGCGTCGTAAGCGGCGAACCGTGTTCCAGCGACCGACGCGTGCCGCAATGCGTTAGAAGACCCCCGAAAAGCCTGACCGGCTGCGTCAAGCGGGCTGAGTCAGGCTTCTGGCCGGCGGGGCCTCCACTGGCCGGAAGCGCCGCCGACGGGTGGCGGCCAGCCCTGCCAGTGGCGCCTTTGGCGGCCAGTGGGCGCCCGGCTGCAGCGACACGCTTTCAGGGCTTCTGTGCGTGCAGCTGAATCAGTGCCTCGACCTTCGGGCGGTCGGGGTCCCCGGTGGGGGCCCGCTTCAAGTACTCCTGGTACGCGAGCACCGCGCGCTTCGCGTCGCCGAGCCTGTCGAGCACCGCCCCGCGCAACTTGTGGCACTCGAAATCATCGGGCGTCGAGGCCACGCACTGGTCGAGCTTCGTGCGCGCCTGCGGCAGCTTCCCCTGCTCGACCAGCGAAAGCGCCTCATCGAACAGCCCCAGGTCGATCGTCTTCGGCGTCGCCGTGCGTTCCTTCTTAGGAGCCGTCAGCGCGCGCTTCATCGCCTTTGCGAGCGCTTCCGGGTCCGGCTTGCTCGCGGGCTCGCCCGTGCCGAACACCTCGATCAACGCCGAGTCCTTCTCGTCGACCGCCAGCGGATCCGCGAAGACGAACGCCAGCGCCGTCGCGTGCTCGAGCACCAGCGGCTTGCCCTCCACGAGCACCGCGCGATCCACCTCGTCGGGCCAGTCGCCCCCCGGCGGCGGCAGAAGTCGGCCGAACGCGCGCTTCCACACCACCAGCACCGAGGCCTTCCGCGGCCGCCCAGACCACGCCGCCGGCTCGGTCGCCCGCAGCGTCAGCTTCACCTTCTCGTCTGCCGGCAGGTTCTCGACCGTGAGCCACGTCGCCTGGCGCGGGCCGACCAGCGCCGCGACTGCATCGAACGCGATCGGCTTTGCCGGCTCACCCACGTCAATCGTCCTCCGCGCGACGCGTGCCGGTACATCGAACGGTTGAAAGTCGAACAGCTGTCCGCCCGTCACGTCCGGCAGCGCCACCGGCTTCTGAAGCACCAGCTGAATCGACCCGTTCTTCGCTGGGTTTTCCGAGCGCGCGAGCAGGAACAGCGGCGAGTCCTCGTCCGAAGCGCCGCGCTCGACCAGCTGCGCCCGCGTCTTCAAAGCGAACGTCACATCTGGCAACGCCACGCCATCGAGCCTCAGCCGATGCCGCGGCGCCTTCACCACCACCGTCGCCGGGTACACGAACGTGTCCGACGTCGCGACCACCGCCGCCGGCCTGAAAGGAACCGCAAGCGCCGGGGGACGCTCGGCCGGTCGTGGCGGTACGGACGCCGAGTCCACGTTCATCGCGATGACTGTCAGCACGCCGAGCACCACGACTCCCGCCAGCGCGGCGAGGGCGATCGTCTGCAGCTTTTTCCCCAGGTCGACGGGCGCACCGGCTGCCGCTTGCGACGGGTCCGTTGCGCCGGAGGCCTCTTTCGCCACGCTC
>JAYUXE010000737.1:0-1611 GCA_043753165.1 Archangiaceae bacterium
CAGTGCCCAAGAAGGGATTCGAACCCTTACACCTTTCGGCGCCAGCCCCTCAAGCTGGTGTGTCTACCAGTTCCACCACCTGGGCGATGCGGTGCAGCAGTTACCAGAAAATCAGTACGACGCCAGCGACTTACTGCGGGCCAGCGGGAGCAATCGGCGCGGGGGCCGGAACTGGAGTCGGAGCCGCTTCTTCCGTCGGCGCCGCGCCCTGCTTGATGTCCGTCGGGGCCGGGGCCGCGACTTCCTTCTTCTTCGTCGACTCGGTCACCGACCCCGTCAGGCCCGACGTCACCGACGACCGCATCCCGACAAACGAAAGTCCCAACGAGGTGAGGAAGAAGCCGACCGCACAGACCGCCGTCACCTTACCGAGAAACGTCACTGCGCCACGGCCGCCGAAGGCGCTGGTGGCTGCTCCACCGCCCAATGCCGAGCCCATGCCCGCGTCTTTCCCCGGCTGGAGAAGGATGACGAAGATCATGAACACGCAGAGCAGAACGTGGATGACTGAAGCGAAAATGAGCACGGGTAACTCCTGAAGGGCGGCGTCTTAAGCACACCTCCCTCGATGTCGGCAACAACTAGCCTTTGGCCTTCACGATTGCTGCGAAGTCGGCCACTTTCAGGCTCGCTCCACCCACCAGGGCGCCGTCGATGTCCGGCATCCCCAACAGCTCGGCCGCATTGTCCGCCTTCACCGAGCCGCCGTACTGAATCCGAATTCCGTCCGCAACCACCCCGCCCCACTGCTCTTTCAGCAGCGTGCGGATGTGCGCGTGAACTTCCTGCGCCTGCTTGCTCGTCGCCGTCTTGCCCGTGCCAATCGCCCACACCGGCTCGTACGCGATCACGAACTTCGCGCCCTGTTCCGCCGTGTAGCCCGCAAGGCACCCCTTCACCTGTCGCGACACCACGTCGATCGTCTTGCCGCCTTCGCGTTCGGCCAGCGTCTCGCCCACGCAGATGATCGGCAACATCGACGCCTTCACCACCGCGGCGATCTTCTTGTTCACGCCCTCGTCCGTCTCGCCGAAGAACTGCCGGCGTTCCGAGTGGCCGAGGATGACCCAGTCGCAGCCAACCTCTTTCAGCATCGAAGCGGCGACTTCACCCGTGAACGCCCCCGCATCAGCCGCATGGCAGTTCTGCGCCGCCAGCGAGATGTTCGAGTCTTCCAGCGCCTTGCTCACCGCCTGCAGCGCCGTGAACGGCGGAGCGATCGCCACTTCCACGCGATCCCTCACCATCGACACCGCGCCACGCAGCTCGCGCACCAGGGCCAGAGACTCGGCCACCGTCTTGTTCATCTTCCAGTTGCCGGCGATGAAACAGCGTCGTGCCATGTGCGAGTTACTCCAGGGCCTTGATGCCCGGCAGCTCTTTGCCTTCGAGGAATTCCAGCGACGCGCCACCACCCGTCGACACATGCGTCATTTTGCCGGCGAGCCCCATCTCGTTGACCGCCGCCGCGCTGTCGCCGCCGCCGACCACCGTCTGCGCCTGCTTGTTGTCTGCCATCGCTTCAGCGACCTGGCGCGTGCCTTCTTCGAACTTCTTCACTTCGAACATGCCCATCGGCCCATTCCACAGCACCGTCTTCGCGCCGCGAAT
>JAYUXE010000738.1:0-4082 GCA_043753165.1 Archangiaceae bacterium
AGGGCGAAGAGTTCACGTACGACACGCTGTGCGTCGGGGGCGTGCCGCTGTACGAGAACTGCGCGGCCTACCTGCCCCCACCGTTGATCGCGCGAAGCAACGAGTGGATCAGCCCGGTGATCATCACGGTGCGAGACCTCACGCGGCAGCGGCAGGGCATTCAGCTGGGCCGCAAGGTGCTCAAGGCGCTGAACATGGGCGACGGCTTCACGCACATGGAATGGTTCCTGACCCCGAAAGGCGAAGCGGTGTTCGGCGAAATCGGCTGCCGCCCCGGCGGGGCCCACCTCGTCGATCAGATGAACTACACCGGCGACGTCGACCTCTTCCGCGAGTGGGCGCGCGTCGTCTGCTGGCACGCGTTCGAAGGGTCGACCGAGCGCAAATACAACGCAGGCATCATCTTCAAGCGCGCCGTGGGGCAGGGGAAGATCACCCGCATCACGGGCCTCAGCGACTACCTGAAGCGCTTCGGCCACTGGGTCGTCGAAGAACAGCTGCTTCGCCCGGGCACGCAGCGCCGCAACTGGAAGAACACGCTGCTGTCCGACGGCCACGTGATGGTGCGGCACCCCGACTGGGACGAGGCGCATAAGATGGCGTTCGCCGCGGCGACCGACATCACGCTCTACGCGGGGGGCTAGGGCGGGGGCCCGATTTTCAACTGCAAGTCGGTGCCGCGAACCACGTTGATGTGAAGGAGCCCCACCCACTCGCGCTTCGTGGGGCCGAGGAACACGGTCCATTCCCCTTCGGTGAGACTCTCGAAGACGGCCTCTCGTTTGGCGCCCAGCATCATGATCTTGAGCTTGTCGTTGCCGTTCGGCTTCAGCGTCTTCAACGTTGCGAAATCGATGTGCCCTGCCGCTGCGACGGCGAAGAGGTCGGTGGCATCGGGTCCCGTCCAAACGGCCGTCACGCGAGCGCCCGGCTCGGCACCGAAGTCGACCGTCACGGTCGAGCCAGCGGTGACCGTGACGAACCTGCTCTCGAGCTGAGACGCAGGAGCCACCGCCAGCGACGCCACGGCGTGTGCTCCGGGTGACAACGGGCCGAGGCGATAGTGTCCTCGTTCGTCGGTGACGGCGTTGAGGCCTTCCTCGTTGTCGAAAATCAGCCTGCCGACCACCGGGCGGCCGTTAGCGGCCACGCTGCCTTCCACGAATCCGCCCGACCGCAGGCGCAACTTCACTTCGGTCGTTTCGCCGGGGCGGGCTTCGAAGGGACACCCCTCGAGCCCACTCGGAGCGAACCCTTCTGCCAGCGCGACGAAGCACGTCGCCGCCCGATACGGCACGCTCGCCTGCCCGAGGCCGTCGACGAGAAAAGCGGGGTTCTCGCGGGTCTTGAGGTCGAGCCACTTCTTTCCGTCTGGCAAGTCGTAGACCTGCGCAAACCGCGCGGGCCTGCCGTCGGGCGTCGTCACGGTGACATGCAGCACGCCCATGCGCGACAGCACCACCGTCCCGACGTCGAGGTCGGTTGTCCCCGCTGGGACCTTCAAGGGCTTCGGGGCGCAGTCCTCACACATGAACCACACCTTGAATTCCTTCTCTGCCGGGGTGACGTCCTGTGCGAAGCGTCCATCTGCGTCCGTGTCGACGTGGTTGCTGTCGATAGAGAGCCCACGAATCGCGCGACCTTTCTCGTCGACGGCCTTCCCGGCGAGCGTGCGCCAGCGTCTCAGCGCCACGGTCACCGTCGCCGCCTCTTTCGGAATCGACTCGGTGGCCGGCGGGTAGCCGCCCCCTTTCACTTCCAGTGAGAGCTCGGCCGACGGGTCGAGATCGTCGAAGGTCGCTTTCCCATCGGGGTCCGTCACCCGGGTGTCGCCATCGAGGTTCAGCTGAATGCCTTCGACGGGGCCTTTCTGGTCATGGTCGATCACGGTGACGTCGAGCTGGCGATCGGCGTCTTCGATCGTCGCACCCAGGGTGTTCGGGCCAACGGCAAGAATCTGCTTCCCCACCACGTGCCACCGCCTCGAGCCGCGGCGCGCAGCCACCTCCCAGGTGCCCACGGCCAGGCCCGTGAACGTGACCTTGCCCTCTGAGCCCGTGGTGAGCGGCTCGGGCGCTTCGACGCCGGGCATCCCGACATTCAACCTGCAGGTGATGCCAGTCGCGGGCTTGCCCTGCCGGCTGACGGACACAGTGAGAGATGCAGCGTCGCCGAGCACCAGCACAAGATCGTCGCGGGGTGGTGTCGCCAGCAGCGGTGAACGCCCCTTCGCGTTCCACGCCGACACGAGGTAGCTGCTGGCGGCGGCATAGGGGAAGCGGAACACGCCGTCGGCCCCGGTCAACGTCGACGTCTTGCCCCGCCCCACGCCTTCGATGTGCACGGTCGCTAAGGCGACGGGCTGCTGGCTCGAATCGACCACCCGCCCTGCGACGACCGAAGTGGCGTCGAGCGCGATCTCGACCTCGTTCACCTTTCCGGGTTCGAGAAAGAAGGTCTTGCCGCGCGACTGCCATCCGCGCTCGCCATCGACCGAGAAGGAATTGAAACCGGGGCCGGCGTGGTCGGCGGCGAACTCGCCCTTCTCATCGGTCAGCATCGACCCGCCGCCGGTACCCGAGAGGGTGACCTTGAAGCCGGCCAGCGGCTGGCGGCCGGGCAGCCCGACGACGCGGCCCTTCACCCGCGTCGGCTCGCCCAGGGCGAGGTGCACCTGGGACGAAAGGTCGGGGTTGGCCACGACGTAGAAGGCGGTCGAACGCAGCGGCCCGCGTTCGGCCCAGACGGTGGCGCCTTCGTCGACGCCACCCTGCCACGAGAACTTCCCGTCTTCCCCGGACGACAGCGTGTGCTTGCCGACGTGCACGGTCGCCAGCACCGGCGCGCCGTCCAAAGAGACCGAGCCCCGAACGTTGAGCAGGACGAGCGCCACGCCCGCGTCCTGGCCAGCGACGCCCGCGTCCACCGGCGAGATCTGCGGGACAGCCGGAACAGGAAGCTGGCCCGGCATAGACACGGCCGCAGACCCGGCGATTCCCGACGAAGTCGCAACGTCCGATGGGGCGCTTCGCCCGACGAGCAAAGCCACGACGGCGAGGACGATGGCCGCCGCTGCCGCGCGCTTCTTCAACCTTTGAGTTTCTGCTCGAGCAGGTCGCCTGAGATCTTGAGGAAGTTCTCTTCGGTGACTACGCCCACGAGCCGCCCGTTCTGCAGCACGGGCAGACACCCGATTCGGTACCGGCGCATGAGCTGAATCGCGTCGAGCGTCGAAGTCTCGGGCGTGACGGTGATGACGTCGGCCTTCATGATCTCGGACACCGCGGCGTCCTTCGTCGCGCCGCCCATCGTGAGGAACCGAAGCACTTGCCGGTACGAGACGAGGCCAATCAACTTGTGGTTCTTGTCTTCGACGGGCACGTGCCGGATGCGTTCCCAGCCCATCAGGTTCGCGACGAGGTCCACCGCGTCGTCCGCATGCACCGTGAACAGGTCGGTGGTCATGTGCTGATCCACCCGCATGTAGTTGTGGCTCAGGGTGCTGGCCTCGTCGAGGCGCGCGCGTTCCCACTCGGACACCGGCCGAAGCGACGCCTGCCGCTGCACCGTCGCGGCGACCAGCGCGTTCTGCCGTTCGCCCATCGACCCCTTGTCCTTCATCGCCTGCAGCGACGACAGGAACCACCGCGAGCCCGTGCGCCCCGTGCGAACGCGTTCATCGATACAGCCGATGTACCGCTTGATGTCCGCGTCATCGATGCCCTGCTTCTTCAGGCCCGCTTCCGCCGCGGGAATCAGCTCGTCGATCACCAGCTTCGACGCGAGAATCTCGCGCCCGTCGAGCCAGCTGAAGTGCGCCCCGAGGCCGTCACGCGCCGCCGCGTAGAAGTTGCCCTGCGCGTGGTCGAAGTCGATGTGCTTCGTCACGTCTTCAATCTTGTCGCCGAGCTCGACCATCAACCCGCACCAGAACGCCGCGTTCGCGACCTCGTCGATGACGCTGGGCCCCGACGGCATCACGCGGTTCTCGATGCGAAGGTGCGGCTTGCCGTCGATGATTCCGTAACACGCGCGGTTCCACCGGTAGATGGTGCCGTTGTGCAGGCGCAGCGCTTTGAGCT
>JAYUXE010000739.1:0-1610 GCA_043753165.1 Archangiaceae bacterium
ATGTGGCGCGGCCGGCCGCTGCGCATCGAGTCCGACTCGTTTCCCATCGACGCCGCTGCCGACCTGCTCGGCGCGTGGGAACCGATTTGACGCACCCGCCCTCGTACCGCTTCTGCCCGTTGGGCCAATCGGCCAACGCAACCAGAGGCAAGATGGGTGACAACCGCTGAATGGCCCGTGCGTATACTGCCGGCCCGATGTCGCTCGAAGGGCCCACCAGAAAACGCGGCGCAATCGCCAACGAGACCCCGGCCGGAGCTCCGAAGGAGTTCGAGGTCACGGTGATGTCCGGCCCTGACGTCGGCAAGACGGTGAAGGGGCGCGAGAAAGTGCTCGTGGGCAAGGGCGGCGAAGCGACATTTCAGCTGAAGGACGAAGAAGTCTCGCGCGTGCACCTCGAGCTCGAGCCGGTGCCCGAAGGCATTCGCGTGCGTGACCGCGCGAGCACGAACGGCACCTTCCTGGCCGGCGCGCGCATTCAGCAGATGACCGTCTACGAAGAGGCGGTGTTGACGCTGGGCACGACGGTGCTGCGGGTGAACGTGGTGGTGGCCGGCGCCGCGAAGGCCCCGCGGTCATCGTTCGGCAAAGTGCTCGGCCGTTCGCAGCCGATGCTGGCGATGTACGAGAAGCTGGAAAAGGCAGCGTCGACCGAGTCGACCATCGTGCTGCTGGGCGAGACAGGCACGGGCAAAGAAGTCATCGCCGAATCGATTCACGCCGCGAGCGCGCGCCGGGCCAGGCCGTTCGTCATCGTCGACTGCGGCAACATGGCGCCGAACCTCATCGAGTCCGAGCTGTTCGGCCACGCCAAGGGCGCGTTCTCGGGCGCCGTGTCCGAACGCAAGGGCGCCTTCCTCGAGGCCGACGGTGGCACGGTGTTCCTCGACGAAATCGGCGAGCTGCCCATCGACCTGCAGCCCCGACTGCTGCGCGTCCTCGAGAGCGGCACCGTGAAGCGCCTTGGGGAAGACAAGCCGCGGAAGGTCGACGTCCGAATCATCGCGGCCACGCACCGCGACATCGAAGGCGAAGTGAAGAAGGGCACCTTCCGGCAAGACCTCTGGTTCCGGTTGGCGGTGGTGTTGGCGCGGGTGCCTCCGCTGCGCGACCGAAAGGACGACATTCCGTTGCTGGTGCGGCACTTCGTCGCGCAGCTGGGCCGCGGCGACTTCGAGCTTCCGTCGGGGCTTCGGGAAGAGCTGATGCAGTGGTCGTGGCCGGGCAACGTGCGCGAGCTTCGCAACGTCATCGAACGCGCGTTGGCCGGCGGCGACGTGGAAGTCGGAAGTGGCTCGGGCGCTGCGCGCGCGAACCTCGGCAACCTGCCCGAAGACCTGAACGCGCTGCCGTACAAAGACGCGAAAGAGCGCCTCGTCGAAGCGTTCACTGCCCAGTACATCGGCACCCTGCTCGATCGCTGCGGGCACAACATCTCGGAAGTTGCGCGCACCGCCGGCATCGCACGCGCGTACGTGCACCGGCTGGTCAACAAGTACGGCCTCGACGCGACGGATTGAGCGAGCCAGACCTCGATACGGGCGAGGTGCTCAACGGCGCCTGGCGGCTCGAAGAGCAGATTGGCCAGGGCGGCATGGGCCGGGTATTTC
>JAYUXE010000740.1:0-1609 GCA_043753165.1 Archangiaceae bacterium
GTACCCCGATGACCACCACCCGTTCACCTCGGTCACGTTCGTGGGTGGCGGCGTCGCCGCGAATCGCCAGCTCGGCAGCTACACCGTGCCGCTGGGCGGGGGGACTCCCGTCGACCTCATCGAAGAGAACGGACAGGTTGGGAAACGCATCCCCCGCGCGGCAGACATGACGACGACGGCGCTGCGCATTCTCGGGCTCAACTTCTCGGACTTCTTCATCCCCGGCGGTTACGGCGAGGTCGTGGGGATCCGGAAGACGTAGTGCGGTGGATCGCCGTCATCTTGTTCGTGGGCTGCAGTGCGCCGCCGAAGCAGCAGTGCGTGAACGACCCCGTCGAGCAGCCCCGGGCTCCCACCGCGCTCGCGATGATGAATCAACCGTTCGAGCTGGTGTTGAGGCTGCAGGGGCCCGGCTGCCCCGTCGAGGACCTGGCGGTGTTCACAGCAGTCACGGACCCGCTGAATCGACCCGTCGCGCACACCCACGCGGCGCCGGGAAGGTTTCATACCGTCGTGTCATTCACCCCGACGATGCCCGGCCTGCATCACGTGAGCGCGCGGTTCGAGCCGCAGATTGGGGTGGAACAAGTCGAGGTGATGGTCGCCATCGACAAGACCGCGTCTGCCTCGACCACGTTCGACATCGATTCGCGCTGCTACTCGCTGGAAGTCATGCCTTCGGGCCTCGTGCTGTGTGACGAAGGGCAACAGTTGACTGCGTATCGCGGTGGCGTGGCGTTGCAGTCGTTGCCGTTCGATCTCTACGCGGTCGCGGGCCCGGTGCTGTGGCTGACCCACGGAAGTCTGGTCGAACGCATCGTGGAGGCGCAGGGGCTGCTGCCGTTTGCTGCTGGCGCAACCTTGAACGTCCTCGGCCCACTCGACATGGTCTTGCCTGCAGTCGACGAAGCGATGGCGGTTGGCGAGTTCGCAGCAACGAAGGTCGCGTTCGACGCCGGCAATCTGACTGAAACGGCGCGTCGAACGGATGCTCTGAAATCGGCGGGTCTGCACTTCGTGTCGAACGGCTTCGCCGCGTTGGTCAGTGTGACGACGAGCGCGGTGGGTGATCAGCTGACGCGGAGGTGTGTTCGTGCGTTGACAGATGCGGGCAACATCGACTGCACCGAGTTGGGCAATTGGCAGAATGCGGTACTCGCAGGAGCCGATGGCAACGGAGTGTGGACGATGATCGGCAAGCGATTGCGCCTCGACACCTTCGATTCCACCGGCAAAGCCTCAACCTATTTTTCACCCACCGTCGGCAACTTTCAGCGCGAGTTCCGATTTCCTCACGAACAAAGTCCCATCTTCATCAGCGCGACCGGCGCGTACCTCTCGCCCCGGCTCGCGGGCGACGAGATCGTCTTCGACGCGGTGAAGCCCGAGAAGGGCTTCGTTCTCAAATCAGCGACGAGCCGGATGCTTCGATTGGAAAACCCGGACGGCCGGCAGACGGTGATCCCCCGGTGAGGGATGTGCGAGTCTGCGCCGCCATGAGAGCCCTGCTCAGCCTTGCCGTCGTGATGGTGTCGGCGTGCGGCAACAGCCCACCGCCCGGGCCGAACCCCTGCCAATCGGCGGCGCTGGGCGGTGGATCCGACGCGGC
>JAYUXE010000741.1:0-1609 GCA_043753165.1 Archangiaceae bacterium
GCGCTGTACGGCGTGCCCGTGTCGTGGCCGAAGAAAGACGACGGCCTCGATGACCTGCTCGACGCGCTCGATGCCGCGAGAGAAGAAGGTGGCGAGACGTGGGCCGACGCGATGGATCAACACGGCCTGCTCAACGACGAGCACTACGACTTCGTCCGCGGCCGCAGCCTCGGCTTCCCCGAACAGCACACCGACTACGACCAGACCGTGACTGTGATCGCGAAGATCGACGGCGACCCCAGGTGCCTGCTCGAGCACGGCTTCCGCGACCTCGCCCACTTCAGCTGGTTCAAGAAGAAGATTCACAAGGCGAAGGCCAAAGCGTGGGAACAGCACGACGCGATCTTGAAGCAGACCTTCAAGGCGCTCGACGAACGCTTCGAGAAGAAGAAGGCAGCGCTTTCGAACGAGCTCAGCGCGTTCAAAGGCGTGCCGCTGGAAGCCTGGGCCGGCGCCATCGCTCAGCTCGCTCAGGCAAAGCCCATGTCGCAGGTGCTCGAAGTGCTCGGCCTCGAGCAGCCGCAGTGGGATGAAATCAACGCCGAATGGATGGCGCGGATGTCTCGCGACACCACCGCGACCATCGCCACCGTCTACCGCCAGGCACTCACTGGAAACGTGTCGGCCGCATTCTAAGTGGCGTTCGATGAGAACCCTCGCTGTCGCGCTGATGACCGAGCAGCGCTCGATTCGGGCAAGGACGGGAAGGTCACGCTCGGGAAGGACGAGGAGCAGACGAAGACCTGGTTCTTCCTGCAGCAGCACTACCAGCAGTTCCATGCCGCCGTCGGCGTGAAGGATTGGGTGGGCGCCAACGAACTGGTCAAGCAACTGCGCACCGACTTCGCTCAGCACGAGCAAGCCACCCAGAGCGGGAAGAAGAGCGCTGCCGCCCAGGCGCTGCTCACAGAGGCGGAAAAAGAGAACAAAGCAGGCGCCGCGCAGCTCGCCAATTGGCAGAAGAGGGAGAAGGCTCCCTCTTTCAAGCGGCTCGACGACGCCCTGGGCAAGGCGAGCCGCGAGCGCGCCGAGTACGAAAAGCTCTTCGGGGTCAGCGTCGCGAACGGGTGCTCGACCAGGGGCGGAAAGGCCTGCGACATTCAGCGCCGCGAATCAGCTGCGGACCAGGCGCTGGATGCGCTCGGCAAGAAGTACGGCGTTCAGCGCCCCGGCGACTGAGCAAGTCTCTAGCGCAGGCGATCGATCGCGCCGCGGCCTTCGACGAAGCCGTCCCACTTCGGGGTCGCTCCGTTCTGCTTTGCGCGCCTCAGCCACGCGCGGATGGCGGGAACCATCGCCTTCGATTTCGTCCGCACGCAGGCTTCGAGCATCAAGTCCCAATGAGCCACCCGCGGCGCTTCGAGCAGCCGCACCAACACGTCCGTCGCCCGCGCATCGGCGCACTTCGCCAGCACCGCGAGCGCAATCTCGTCATCGGAAGAACGAAAGGGATCCGCGGCGTCGAGGCGCGCGGTCAGCCGGCGAACCATCGGCGGCACCATCGACCGGTGCGGCTTCACCTGCGCGAGACCCACGGCCGCGTCCTCCGCAAACGCCGGCTCGTCCGCCAGCTCGACCAGCCGTTCTCTCCACGCGGTCGGCAACGTGT
>JAYUXE010000742.1:0-1608 GCA_043753165.1 Archangiaceae bacterium
CCGCCCGCCTGCCCGAGCAGCAGGAAGGGCATCAGGTTGGTCTGATGGCTGAGGTTCAGCGAATTGCCGTCGAGCTTCGGCAGGTAATCGACGGGGCCGTTGGGTCCGTACTCGTTGTTCACGAAGACCAGCGAATCGTGCAGCAGGCTTTTTCCGTTCGGCTGCACATGGGACTTGAAGCGGTCGATCAGCGCCGCCAGCTGACCGTGGTACCAGGTGTCGATTGCGACCATCGGCGCTTCGTTGCCGGTCTCGACCTGGTGAGACCAGCCGTGCCAGTCATTCTGCCGAGAGATGCCCGGAACGTATTCGCAGGTTCGCGCGCTGCCGCCGCTGCCCGCGACGGTCAACGTGATGACCCGCGTCAGGTCGCACTGGAACGCGAGCGAGATCAACTGGAAATGCAGGTTCAGCACCGCCGCGGTGTTGTCATTCACCATCCAGAACGGAGTCTGGTTGGGCGTCGACGGGTCGAGAGGAAGCGCCGAAGGGCCGCACTGCTCGGCCTGCTTCAATTCGAGCGCCGTCATCTCGAGCTCAACCTGCCGAATCGAATCGTAGTAGCCGTCGACGACCTGCTTGTCGGCCGCGCCGAGCTGTTGAGACACGCCCACGCGCTGGGCCTTCAGGCTGTCGAGCACCGAACGCCGGCGCTTCAGCTTCACCCGGTTCGCTTCGGCGGCGGCGAGGTCGCTGCTGTTGAACAGGCGGGCGAACACCGCGTACGGGTTGTTTTCGGGCGGCATCGCCTGCCCGGCGCTGGCCCAGGACACCGCCGAGGTGAGCTGGGCATCGCTGGCGCCAATCATCACTCCCAGCTGCAGCGAAGGAATCGGCGTTTTTCCCACCCAGCGTTTGGCGAGCTGCTGGTCGACGGAAATCCCGGTCGCGTGCAGCTTGGGGTACCCCTCATCCAGCGCGGCCCTTCCCGTCAGCGTCGAGCAGTAGTGGTGTCCGTACGCGTTGATGATGCTCAGCTGCTGCAGCACCACGAGGTCTGCTTTGTGGCGCTGAAGCGGGGTGAGAATCGGCGAGAGCGTGAAGTCGTTCTCGTTGGCTCCCGCGGTGGGGCGCCACTTTCCGGGAACAGTTCCGTTCGGCTGCGACCAGGAAAGGAATCGTTTCGGCGCCACCCAGTCAGCGGCCGAGGCGCGGCGCGGCAGCATCGCTTCGAGCAGTGGCAGGGCGACGAGCACCCCACCGGCTCCGCGCAGCAGTGTTCTTCGCGAAAGCGGTTTCACGGAGCGTTGTCCTTTGGCGCGATGCGTGAGGCGAATTCTGGAGTGCGAACGACGGCGCCCAGCAGCGCTTGAAGGTCGTAGCCCGAGCGTGAAAATTCTTTGCCGAGGCGCATCAGCGTCGGCTGGTCGTACGCCGATGGACGGCGGTCGAAGACGAACGTGAACATCTGCTGAACCGCGCACGCCTGGGCCGCCGGGCTGTTCGCGAGCTGCCGGGCGAGGTCGTCGGCGCCGGTCACCTGGGCGGTGAAGCCGGCTTCTTTGAACGCCACCGACGTGTCGATGGGCAGCCCGTTCTCGGTGTCGCGCCAGTTCCCGTCGATGTCGTAGTGCTCGAGCGCAAAGCCGAGCGGGTTCATCAACCCGT
>JAYUXE010000743.1:0-1607 GCA_043753165.1 Archangiaceae bacterium
TGGCGATGGCGTGTTTTCCCGCGAGGCGGGCGGCTCCGTCGCCCGGGCCACAGCCCAGGTCGAGGACTTTTTCCCCCGGCGCCGCGTTCAACCGGGCCAGTGCCTGTCTCTGAATCCGCCGCAGCTCGAGGCCGAAAAACGTCTGCCGGTAGAACTTTGCCCAGACATCAAAAAATCGGCCGTGCTTGTGCAGTGGGTTGTCCATGCAATCCTTTTGGCCCTCGTGCGTCTGGCCAGATGACGTTGGCGTTCGTGGGTGAGAAGTGGGAACTTCTCAACCGCGTTACATACCTCCTGGAGGAACGATGGGATTCTTAGGCGGGATAAAGGCCGAAGCGCAGCGCAACTTCATCGCCCGCGCGGATGAGGCCAAAGACCACATCATCTACAAGTACCCCGAGAACAACATCCGGCTGATGACCCAGCTGACTGTTGCCTCGGACGAGATGGCCCTGTTCGTCAAAGACGGCGTCGTCGCGGGCAAGCTCGGCGCCGGCCGGCACACGCTCGACTCGAACAACATTCCGTTCATCTCGAAGCTGCTCGAGAAGGTCACCGGAGGAAACCTCTTCATCGCCGAGGTCTACTTCGTCACCCTGCGCGAGTTCTCGGGCCTCAAGTTCGGCGGCCCCATTGGCGACACCCGCGACCCTGAAACAGGGCTCGGCATCGGCACGATGGTCTACGGCGATTACTCGCTGAAGGTGAACGACCCCGAGAAGCTCATCGTCGGCCTGGTCGGCATGCGGAAGGTCAACAACGACGATTTCCTGGGCTGGTTCAAGAACCAGGTGCTCAAGGTCACGCGCGATCGCATCGCCGAGCTGATCGTCAAGAAGAAGTGGCCGCTGCTCGACGTCACCTCGGGCGCGTACACGGAAGAAATCGAGCAGGAAGTGATCGCCGGCACGAAGCAGCACGTCGAGCCCTACGGCGTCACCGTCGTCCGCTTCGGTAACTTCACCATCAGCATCAAGCCCGAGGACGAGGCGACGCTGAAGAAGCTGTCGAAGGACGTCGCGTACTCGCGCCTCGCCGGCGGCTTCAACCAGTACGCGCAAGGTCAGGCGATGCTCGGTGCCGCAGAAGGCATGGCGAAGGGCGGCGAAGGCTCGGGCAACGCTCTCGGTGGCATGGGCATGGGCATGGGCTTCGGCATGGCCCAGAACTTCATGAACCAGCAGCCCAACACCCAGGGCAGTGGCGGCGGGCATTCGGCGCCTCCACTTGCCGCCCCGGGTGCGCCTGCGGCCGGCCCGTCGGTCATGGATCGCCTCAAGCAACTCAACGAGCTCAAGGCCGCCGGGCTGCTGAACGATGACGAGTTCAGCGCGAAGAAGGCCGAGCTGATGAAGTTGCTGTAGTCCCGTCTCGCTTTCGCCCCGCGCGGCTTCACTGCCGCGCGGGGCTTTTTTATTTGCGCGGAGGCTGTGATCCCCACTGAAGGCCGTCACCACCACCTCGGGCGGTGATCACCGCTGGCGGGCGGAGTCACCACGGCGGTCAATGCAGGCGCGTGGCGTATCAAGCCCCCTCTGGTGACGCAGGCCTCCGACGCTTCCCGCCGCTGACCGCGCATCTCCACTGGTGACGCGTGATCAGGGCGC
>JAYUXE010000744.1:0-1606 GCA_043753165.1 Archangiaceae bacterium
TGCACGAAGGGCGCTGCTGCTTGTCGCGAATGTCTTCGGCGATGCGGGGCACCATCTGCGTCGCGAGCAGCCCGAGGCCGCCCATCAGCGTGTGGTGAAGAAGAAAGACGGTGCTGCCCGGGCCCGAAAGAAACGAGCCTTCGCGCGGGTGGCCATCGACCGTCGGGCCGATTGGCTGCGAGACGGGCGCCAGGTCGACGGGTGTCAGCGGGTCGGGCCGAGCATTGGCTGGAACATCGGTCGTAGGCTGCGGCGCAGCGACGGGCGGCGGAGGCGTCTCGAGAATCGGCTCGGGCGGCGGCTGCGGTGGCGGCTCGATGGGCTGGCCGGCGTCGTAGCCCGGCTCGGCCGGCACGGGCACCACGATGATTCGGGGCTCTTCATTCTGCGCGAAAGCGAACGACGGCGCGAAGGCGGCGAGCAGCAGCGACAACGAAGCGACGGCACGAAGCATGGCGCGGAGGTTACGATATTGAAGCGTCATGGCGATCGAAACCTACAACGGGATGACACCGAAGATTCACCGGCTCGCTTTCGTGCACGCGTCGGCGCAGCTGCTGGGTGACGTGGTCGTCGGCGAAGAAGTGTCGATCTGGCCGACGGCGGTCGCGCGCGGCGACAACGGGTTCATTCATTTCGGCGCGCGAACGAATTTTCAAGACGGCTCGGTGGCGCACGCGACGCTGGGCACTTCGAACACGACGGTGGGCGACGACTGCACGATTGGGCACCGGGTGATTCTTCACGGCTGCACGGTGGGAAACCGCTGCCTCATCGGCATGGGCTCGATCATCCTGGACAACGTGCAGATCGGTGACGACTGCTTCGTCGCCGCGGGCTCGCTGCTGACGCCGAACAAGAAGTACGAGGCGGGCAGCTTCATCATGGGCTCGCCGGCCAGGCGCGTGCGCGACATCAAGGAAACCGAGCGCGAGTGGATCACGCATTCGTGCGCGGTGTACCTCGAGCTCGCGCGCAGCTACCGCGTGCCGTGAGAGAGCCGCTTTGGCGGGTCCCGCATGGGACCCGCAGGCGAATGAACGGCACCATTAGAAGGTAGGTAAAGGCGGCACATCTTTGCCGGGCGTTCGCTTGCGATCGGGGGGTGGGCGTGACCCAATCTCGGCCATGCGCTTTGGTCTGGGATTGTTGGCGTGCGCCGCGCTGAGCTGCACGGGCGAAATCGAGGTACCCGAAAATTCTCCCGGGCCCGGCGGCGTCGGGCCGCAGGCGACGTGCAAGAAAATTGCGACGCCCGGCACGAAGCTGATTCGCCTGACCCACGCGCAGTACGACAACTCGGTGCGAGACCTGCTCGGGTTGGCCGTGTCGCCGTCGGCCGCGTTCCAGAAGGATCCAACATTTCAGGGCTTCAACAACAACGCGCTGGGCCTCAACGTGGCCGACCGCCTGGGCCGGGACTACCGTCGCAGCGCGGAAGATCTCGGCAGCCAGGTGGTCGCGTCGCCGGCAGCGCGCGCAAAGGTGGTGCCGTGCGCGGGAACCACGGACGACTGCGCGAAAGACTTCATCGCCACGTTCGGCCGCCGTGCGTTTCGCCGGCCACTGACGGCAACCGAAGAAGCGACGTTCTTCACGTTGTTCA
>JAYUXE010000745.1:0-1606 GCA_043753165.1 Archangiaceae bacterium
GGATCGCGCGACCACCGTCGTGAAAGCCCTGATCGCGCGCGGCGTGAAGGCCGATCGCCTCAGCACGAAGGGGCTGGGCCGATCGAACCCGCTCGCGACCAACGACACCGACGAGGGGCGCGCCCGAAACCGACGTGTCGAGCTTCGTGTGCTCGAGTAGGAAAAAGTAGCGCGTTCACCCATCGGCCGGGTTGCCGTCGACGGCTCGGTGGGTTGATCGCGACGAAGCGGGTCCCGTATCATTCCGGCTCAAAGTAGATCCTGTACAAGGGCAATCCCGGTCGAAAGGCCAGGTGCGCAAAACCGTGGGGCCTGAAGTTCGGCCGGCCGTGGT
This sequence comes from Archangiaceae bacterium, assembly GCA_043753165.1. Classification (GTDB taxonomy): domain Bacteria; phylum Myxococcota; class Myxococcia; order Myxococcales; family Myxococcaceae; genus JAGSPQ01. The sequence goes on from JAYUXE010000745.1 coordinate 335, forward strand.
CGCCGTGGGGAAGTCCGTTTCCGTGGGTCCCAGGGTTCCTTGCCGTCGCAGGAAGCTGGGACTTTTGTGTTTCTGGGGCCGTCTGCCGGAAAGGGGAAACGATGAACCGACTTCTGGTTGCGCTGGCAGTGGTGGTTCCAGCAGTGGCACTGGCGATTGTCCCGGCAACGGGCACGACGCCGACGCTGGCTCCGGTCACCATCAACAGTGGTCCGGGCGATCAGAATGATCCGCACGTCAGCGGCGACTGGGCGGCGTACACGTCCGACTTCTCGATTCGCTACTACCGGTTCTCGACCAACGTCGACGCCGCGATCCCCATGGGTCCGTCGGCCCGCGATCTGCTGTCGGACATCGCCGGCACGAAGGTCGTCTTCTCGCGCGTGATCCCGCTGGTGAAGACCGCCGTGATGGTGTTCGACACTGCGACCGCCGCGGCCCCGATTGAAATCGACCCCGCGCTGGGCACCACGCGGCTCGGGTCGGCGATTGGCGGCAACACCGTCGCGTACGTCGACTTCGGCCTCGAGCCCAGCGGCGAGCTCGTCATTCACGATCTCACCACGTCGACCTCGGTGCGGATCACCAACGACACGAACCCCGACCAGAGCCCGTCTGTCTCGCCCGACGGCAAGGTCGTCACCTGGGAACACTGCGACGCGGGGATGACCAACTGCGACATCTGGAAGGCCGTTCGCAGCGGCGCGGTCTGGAACGTGGGCATCGCGTCCGACTCGATCAGCCCCGAAGCGAACCCCGACACCAACGGCGCGTTGATTGTCTACGACAGCTTCCGTGGCGGAAACGCGGATCTCTTCTGGCGCCCCGTCGCGGGTGGCGCCGAAGTGCAGCTGCAGCTGCCGGGCTTCGAGAACAACCCGAGCATCGCCGGCGACTACATCGCTTTCGAGAGCCGCCCGGTGCTCGGAGCGAACACCGACATCTTCGTCTACGACCGCGTCGCGAACCGCGTGTACCAGATCACCAACACCCCCACCGTCACCGAGCAACTGAACGACATCACCGTGCTGGCGAACGGCAGCGTGCGCGTCGTCTGGGCGAGCAACGAAGACGGCGACATGGCGCGCAACGTGAAAGGCGCGACCTTCACCCTGGGCGGCCCGAATGCATGCCTGAACCGCACGGTGGTGCTCGATGCGAGCAAGAAGTACGGCCCGACCGTTTACCTCGACGCGTCGGCGGTAATGACGCCGGCGATGAAGTTCAAGATCCCCGCGTCGATTCCCATCACCGCTGGCAATTCGGCGAACG
>JAYUXE010000746.1:0-1605 GCA_043753165.1 Archangiaceae bacterium
CGGCTGGCGCCGTCGGGCCCCACGCGCGCTTCTGCGTCATACGTTCGCCGCCGCGTGCACGCGCCGGGTGAATTCGATCAGCTGCGCAGGCAGGTCTTCCGGGCGATCGATCGGAAGATTCGTCAGCCGCCCGATTGCCGTGGCGACCCGCTGCAGCGGTGGATGAAACGAGGCCAGCGGCCCGCCTTCGGGCAGCAGGGTCTTCACCTTGTCCATCGTCTCGTTCACCGGGTGGCTCACCGCCTGGTTCTCGTTGAGCCAGAAGTGCAGCACCTTCAAGGCGTCGAGCCGTTCGCGATCGGGGTTTTCCGACCGGGTGAGGATCTGCCGCGCGTAGGTGAAGAAGCCCGCGCCGTGCCGGGCCTCGTCGGCGCAGATGCGCTGGGCGATCGCACCCAGCAGCGGCTCGGGCGACGTCTGCGCCATGCCCAGGTACGCCTCGGCCGCAAACATCTCGCTGATGACGTTGGTCACCAGCGTGCCCATCAGCGATTTCATGAACGGCGCCGACACGCGGCCTTTGGTGACGAAGTCCGCTTCCAGCTTCTCGTTCGCGAGCGCCATCCACTTCAGCAACACCATCGGGTGGCGCGTCTCTTCGTAGAACCAGACCGAGATCCACTGCGAGAAGTCGGCGTTGTCACCGAAGGCCTGCATGAAGCGCTGCGTCGCCGAGAACGTCGTCTGCTCGGAATACGCCATCTCGCGCACGACGGCTCTCAAGGCCGGCGTCGCGGCGGCGAGGTCGAAGCGCGCCCAGGGCAGGTCGGTGATCTTCCAGCGCACGCCTTCCGAGACTTCCACCAGCGACGGGTAGAGCTCGGGCGATTTTTCGAGCCGCGAGGGCTGCACCGCCGGCTCGACCGTGATCGCCCGCGTCGGGCACAGCGCCGCCGCCGCTTCACACAGCCGCGTCTCACCAGCGGTCGCCGGGGGCCGCAACCCCTTCGCCACCCCCGCGCCCACGACGAAGTGCTCTGGAGCGATGGTCGCGCACGCCGCGCACCGGATACACGCCCGCGCGTCGATCATTTCGTCGCTCCCGTTGCCAATCGCAGCTCGCGCGCGAGCCAGGGCCCGAAGGAGACAGCGGTGTTTCCGAAAACTTCGGCGGCGATGAGCCGGCGGGTGGGCTTGCCGTCGACGGTGACCCACAGCGACTGGTCCGCCTCGAGCCCGGTGATGGCGGCCCAGTGCGCTCCGTCGTCCGAGATGACCAGCGTGCCTTCGACGATGGCGTCGAACGGCTGCGCCGAGCCGTTGTGGACGATGCGCGTGATGCCGCCGCTGCGTTCGATGTACGCCGCGCCGTTGCCGTTCTTCGCGAGCACGAGGTCGACGGCCTGGGCATACGGGCCGCGGACGACGTCGTTGATCACCGCCCAGGCGCCGCGTTCGTCGCGCGCGAGGTAGCCGAGGTCGGTTGCATTCGAGGCCAGCACCAGCACGGCGATCGAAGGAAATGCCCGGCCCTTTGCCCCATCGACGATGACGGATGCACTGCCGTCATTCCAGCACACGAAGGCGAAGCGGGCGCCCTGGTTGCCGAAGCGAAGATGCTGGGCGCGGGCGCAGTCGTTGGGCTCGGCGCCGATCACCACCCAC
>JAYUXE010000747.1:0-1604 GCA_043753165.1 Archangiaceae bacterium
CCCCACCCACAGCACGTCAAAAGAGTCTTGACGACTCTATTGACGGTCATTAATACTCCATTGTCGGAAAGGACGGCGCCATGACCTCGATGCTCGCGACAGACGGCTACAAGTTCTCGATGGCGGAGGCCGGCTGGCCGCTGCGGCGCGAGACCTTCTATTACGCGCATCGGAAGGGCGGAGCGCAGGTGGTGCCGTTCGACGCCGCGCTCGAAGTGAAGGCCCTTCTGCCCGCCGCGACGCCTGCCGACTACGCGTTCTTGCAAGCCAACGAGTACGAGATGGGCGGGGGCTTCAAGGCGGCGATCGCGCAGCACGGCCTCGAAGTGCGCGCGTTGGCGAAGGGCGCTGTCTTCTACGACCGCGAGCCGGTGTTCAGTGTGACGGGATCCTCGGCGCTGGTGTCGTGGCTCGAGCCGTTGCTGCTTCAGTGGAGCTTCCGGATTCAGGTGGCGACGTTGGCGCGGTTCGCTCCGCAGACGCTGGCGGCGGCAGTCAAGGTAGTGACGTGCGACCGGCAGCGCCAGCTCGTGCTGATGACGTTGGATGCGATCGGCGTGAAGGCGCCGCCAGTGACGGTCGACAGCGACGGGTACGTCAAGCGGGTGCGCGCGCGGGTCGAAGAGCTGGTGCAGATCGTCGGCGACCCGACGCGGTTGTTCGAGGTCGGGCTTCGCGCCGCGTCGTGTCTCGAGCAGCACGGGCTGGCACTCGAAGGCTGCAAGCAGGCGGGGATGACGCGCACGAGCAGCGTCGTCGGAGCGCAACAACTCGGCATGGTTCCCGTCGGCACGATGGGCCACGAGCACATTCAGCGGTACGGCAGTGACGACGTCGCCTTCCGCGCGATGAGCGAACGCCGGCCACAGCGCAGCAGCTACCTGCTCGACACCTTCGACACGATGGGCTCGGGGCTGCCTGCGGCGCTCGCGCTGATCGCCGAACGCAAAGGTGCGGGCGACAGCATTCGGTACGACTCGGGCGACAAAGAAGCGCAGTACGCGTTCGCGTGTCAGCGGTCGCGCGAGCTCGGCATCACGCCGGTGCAGATTCTCGAAGACGGGTTCGACGCGGTGCAGACCCGGCGCTTCGAAGAATTGCGCGCGAAGGAAGGCGTGGCGGCGACGCACCAGGTGTACGGCTACGGCGGGTACCTGGTCGCGGGCACGTCGGGCACGCCGCTGACGCGCGATCGCGTGGCGGCCGTCTACAAGCTGTCGCAGACAGGCAAGCGCGGCACGATGAAGTTCGCCAACGAAGCGGGAAGCGGAAAGCAGAGCGTTCCAGGCAGGCCGGTTCTGTTCCGCCGTCTCACGGGACAAGGTCCGGTGGGAATCGTCGGGCAGGAAGGCGAGCAGCCGCCGTCGGGCTACGTCCTCCTGACTGGAAATGCAGATGCCCGGCCCGTGGAAGTGGCAGAGGCGGCTCGCGCGAGTGGCCTCGGTTTTTCGGATGCGACGGCGGCGCTGATGGCGGCGTGTCGCAAGGCAGCGTTCGGATGAATGCCCTGTTCGCCACCGGCTCGGTGCAGGGACGCGAGCATGCGCGCCTGTTTCGCAACAACCAGGACGGGGTCTGCGCGCGGGCCGATGGAGACGTCGCGA
>JAYUXE010000748.1:0-1604 GCA_043753165.1 Archangiaceae bacterium
GCGCCTTCTTCGCCGATGCGCGCGTCCACCGGAATGCGGCACTCGTCGAAAGCGAGCTCGCCAATCGGGTGCTCGCCCATCAGCTCCATCTTCGTGAACGAGAAGCCGGGCGTCTTCGCCGGCACGAGAAACGCCGACAGCCCGCGCGCGCCTTCGCCCGTTCGCGCGAACACCGTGTAGTGCGTCGCCACGCCCGCGTTCGAGATGAAGCGCTTCGCTCCGTCGAGCACGTACGCGTCGCCGTCTTTCCGCGCCGTCGTCGCAATCGCCGCGACGTCGCTGCCCGCTTCCGGTTCCGTCAACGCGAACGCAAACAGCGCCGAGCCGTCGGCCACCTTTGGCAACAGCTCGGTCTTCTGCAGCACCGAGCCCGCGAGCAACACCGGGTGGCTGCCCAGGCCCTGCACCGCGAACAACGAATCGGCCGCCGCGTTTCGATAGGCGAGCTCTTCGCGCAACACGCAGATGCTGCGCACGTCGACCTTCGGCAATTTTCCGCCGTGCGCCTCGGGCACCAGGTAGCCGTAGTAGCCGAGCCCCGCGACCTTGCAGGCCAGCGTCGGGTCGTCCATCGGCCCCGTCACTTCCATCTTCACGAACGCCGCGTTCGCCTCGGCGGCGAGCGCGTGGTGCGACGGCTCGAGCAACGATGGCTTCATCGGCCGGTGAACTTCGCCGGACGTTTGGCGACGAAGGCCTCGTACGCCTCGCGAAAGTCTTTCGTCTGCATGCACACCGCCTGCGCGCGCGCCTCGTTGTCCAGCGCGCCATACAGGTCGGAATTCAGCTCGCCGTTCAGCAGCTCTTTCGTCATCCCGAGCGCGAACGTCGGCCCTTCGGCCAGCCGCGTCGCCCACGCCATCGCCTCGGGCAGCACCCTTTCCGGAGCCACCACCTTGTTGAACAGCCCGTACCGTTCGGCCGTGGGCGCGTCGATGGCGTCGCCGAAGTACAGCAGCTCGGTGGCGCGCGAGAGGCCGACGATCTTCGGCAGCAGGTAGGCGGCTCCCATGTCGGCACCGGCGAGGCCGACCTTCACGAAGAGAAACGCAATCTTCGCCTTCTCGCTGGCGACGCGAAGGTCGGCGGCGAGCGCGATGACGGAACCAGCCCCCGCTGCAGTGCCATTGAGCGCCGCGATGATGGGTTTGCGCAGCGCGCGCATGTTCTTGATGAGGTCGCACGTCATGCGCGTGAACTCGACCAGGCCCGGCATGTCGCGCGCGAAGAGCTCGCCGATGATGCTGTTCACGTCGCCGCCCGAGCAGAAGCCTTTGCCTTCGCCCGTGATGACCACCGCCTTCACCGCCGTCTCTTTTTCCAGCGCGAAGAAGAGGTCGGTGAGCTCGCGGTAGACGTCGAACGTCAGGGCGTTGAGCATCTCGGGGCGCGTGAAGGTGATGACGCCAACCGAACCCTGCACTTCGAACCGAAACGACGTGGGCTGTTGCATGGGCGCGCGGATAGCACCCGGCGCAATCAGGGCAAAGGACTCGCCGCGAGCTGCGCGACTTCACGATCCAGCGAGGGGCCGATGATTGCCTCGGGCGAACGGATGAACGAGACCAGCTTTCCCTTCAGCTCGAGCGTGCCGCGGAACCCGA
>JAYUXE010000749.1:0-1604 GCA_043753165.1 Archangiaceae bacterium
GTTCACGCCGCGGCGGTTCGCGCGCTTCACCAGTCGGGCCTGCGGGTCGACCCGTCTGCGCGCCTCGTCGTGATCGTCGTCGGCGACGAAGCCGGGGAAGCGGGCGACCAGTTCGCGCGCGTCTTCAAGGACTGCGGGTACGACGTCGCCGCGATGGCGATGATGGTCTCGGTCACCCAGCACGGCGCGCGGGGCAACTCGGTGCGGTCGTGCGCCGCGCAGCTGAAGGTGCCGTTCTCGGAAGTCGCGGTCGAGTCGTTCGATGACCCGTACCAGGTGCCGCGGGTGCTGAAGGCACTGCTGGACGCTCCGAAAGCGACGTCGGCAGCGGGCGCCGCATCGCAGCACGGCTGGGTCGAGCGCGTGATGAAGACCCCGTTGCTCGACCTGCCCGCGTGACGCGGCGCCGCATCGGAGATCCTCGGATTCTTCGACCGCGCGCCGTAGTAAGGGGCGGCGCATGACCCCGCGCGTTCTTGCCCTGGCTTCGGTGCTTCTCTTCACGGCCTGCCCGAAGCCCGAGGCCGCCGCAGTGCCGGATGCCGCGCGGCCGCTTCCGTCGCCGCCGCCGCCGAAAGAAACGGAAGTGACGCTTTTGATCACCGGGGCCGAAAACGGGTACCTGCTGCCGAACCCCGACGATCAGGGTGTGAGCCGCGGGGGCGCCGCCGAACTGCTGGCCCGGTGGATCAAGCTGCACGGGCACTGCGTCGGCCCGTGTGAAGGCTCGACCACCCTCGCGCTCTCGACTGGCGACAACGGCAACGGAGCGTCGATCTCGTCCTACTTCCGATCTCTTCCCACCGCCGAGGCGATGGCGGCGATGGGCTACGCGGCGTCGGCGTTCGGCAACCGCGAGCTCGACTTCGGCCGCGAACAGTTCATCGCCAACGCGCAGAAAGGCGGCTTCCCGTACCTCGCGGCGGATCTTCGCGCGAAGGACGACAGCGCCAGGGCGATGGGCCTGCTGCCGATGAAGGTGTTCAAGCGCGCGGGCCTCGCGCTCGCGGTGATCGGGCTCACCAGCAAGAAGTCGGCGACGGCGTTGATGGCGGGCCGCAGCGCGGGGTTCGACGTGCTCGAAGACGAAGCGGCGCTGGGCGAAGCGGTGACGATGGCGCAAGCCGCGAAGGCCGACGCAATCGTGGTGATCACCGACAACTGCCTCGCCGCGCTGGCGCCGATTGTCGAGAAGCACGCCGAATGGAAGCTCGCCGTCGTCGCGGGCCGCGCGTGTGAAGGGACCTTCGGCGAGAAGGCCGGCACCGCGGTGCTCGCGTACCCGGGGCGGCACTTCAACGACTATGTCGCAGTGAAGCTGACGTTCGGCGCGGACAAGAAGCTCGCGGGCGTGACGGGTGAGGCGTTCGAGGTGGTGAACGACGCCAGCGCTCAGCCGCCCGAGCCGAAGCTCGCGAAGCTCATCGCCGGCTGGAAGGCGCGCCGCGACGCCGCGCTGGGCGAAGAGATTGGATTCCTCAAGAGCAACCTCTCGCAGACGGATCCCGCGATGAGCACCTGGCTCGCCACCGCGATTCGCGAACAGACGTCCGCCGACTTCGGGCTCGTCAACCGCAAGGGCATGCGTCAGGGCCTGGCCGCCG
>JAYUXE010000750.1:0-9257 GCA_043753165.1 Archangiaceae bacterium
TCGGTGATGGGCGCGAGCAAGCGGATCGCCGAGATCTACGTGCAGGCGATGTCTCAGCGCAGCAAGACGCGCTTCGTCGCGGTGCGCTTGCTCGCGCCCATCACCGAGGTCGGATTGACGGCCTTGTCCGTCGAGATCATCACGAAGCAGTCGACGTCGTGCGCGTGGCTCAGGTCCGCCAGCTTCCTCGTGCCGCCGACGTTGTTCTTGATCGCCTCGCCGGGATTCACTTCCATCATCGGCACGTGTTTGTGCGCCGCCGCGTGCAGCACCACCGACGGCTTGTAGCGGTCGAACACCGCCTCCATGCGCCGCGAGTCGCAGATGTCGGCGATGCACGGCACCAGCGCGACGACCGGGAACTTCGCGAACAGCTCGCGGTGAATGTCGAACAGCGCGTTCTCGGCCTGCTCGACCAACAGCAGCTGCGAAGGCTTGAACTTCGCGATCTGCCGGCACAGCTCGCTGCCGATGCTGCCGCCCGCTCCCGTCACCATCACGGTGCGGCCCGACAGCAGCTCTTGCAGCGAACGTTGATCGAGCGTGACGGCTTCGCGGCCCAACAGATCTTCGATGTCGACCTGGCGAATCTGGTTCACGGTGACGTTGCCGTCGACGACCTGGTCGAGGCCGGGAATCGTGCGAATCGGGACCCCCGCGGGCTTGCAGAGGTCGACGATGCGCCGCATGTCCTTGCCGGTGGCCGTCGGAATCGCGAGCAGGATCTCTTCGATCTGCTTGGCCTTCACGATCTCGGGCACCGCAAACAGCGGCCCCATCACCGGGATGCCGTGAATCGTCTGGCCGAACTTGCGCGCGTCGTCGTCGGCGATCGCGATGGGCAGGTAGCGCTGCCCGTACGTCTTCTGCATCTCGCGCAACAGCATCTCGCCCGCGTTGCCGGCGCCGACGATCAGCAGGCGCTTGCGATCGACCTTCTCTTCCCGCGCCACGCTGCGCGCCAGCTGCCACATCGTGCGGATGCCGAAGCGAAGGCCCCCGACGAGGATCATCGTCATCAGCCAGTCGATGATCACGATCGACCGCGGGAAGCCGCGATACCCGCCGAGCCACAGGTAGACCATGAAGACCAGCGTCGAGAGCGTCGCTGCTTTCACCAGCGCGACGAGATCGCGTGCGCCCGTGTACCGCCACATGCCCGAGAACAACCCGAACGACGCGAACGCGATGCCGCGCACCACCAGCAGCCCGCCCCACCACGCGTAGCCGATGGGGAAATATTCGTCGGGGATGCTGAACTCGAACCGCAGCATGAACGCGCAGACGATCGACACCGTCCACAAGCCCAGGTGAACCGCCACCACCAGCAGGCGCCGGTAGGTGAGCAGCAATCGTTCGCTCAAGGTTTGTTTCACGGCGTCCAATTCGCGGCCCCTCCGGGCTGAAGCCGCGCCTGTATACCCGTCTGCGAGACCGGGTCAAAACCACCCTGTCTTCTTGGTCCCCGCAGGGTTGCGCAAAATTCAGCCGGGCAATTTTTAAGGTCGAACAATCCGCATGATTCCCGCCGGTTCAGAGCGCGATCTTCTTCTGCGCCGCGACGCCGTGCTGCTCGAACAGGCCCGCGATCGCGGCGACCACCTCGTCCTGTTCCGCGTGGGTGAGGCCAGGGAAGATGGGCAACGACACCATGCGCGGCCACAGGTCTTCCGCCACCGGGTGCAGCCCTTCACCGAAGCCGTACGTGCGCCGGTAGTACGGGTGAAGGTGCAGCGGCATCCAGTGCACCGACGTGGTGATCGACTTTGCCTTGAGCTCGTCGATGAAGCGGTTGCGATCGATCTTCCAGGCGCCGTGCGCGAGGCGAATCGGAAAAAGGTGCCACGAGTGCTGTCGGTCGGGCAGCTCTTCCGGAAGCTCGAGCCCGGGAATCTGCGCGAGCTTCTCGAGGTAGCGCTGCGCGACGGCTTTGCGTTCGGCCCACAAGTCATCTGCGCGCTTCAGCTGCTGCAGGCCGACCGCCGACGCGATGTCGGTGAGGTTGTACTTGAAGCCCGGAGCGTCGATTTCGTAGTACCAGCTGCCCTCGCTGGTGAACCGTTTCCACGCGTCGCGGCTGATGCCGTGCAGCGACATGACCCGCATGCGGTCGGCCCACTTGTCGTCGTTGGTGACGGCCATGCCGCCTTCGCCGGTGGTGATGCACTTGTTGGCGTAGAAGCTGAAGCAGGTGATGTCGGCGGTCGCTCCGGCCTGCTGCCATTGGGCGTTCGCGCCGTCGCGGTAGAACGCGGGCAGCGTGTGGGCGGCGTCTTCGATCACCGGCACGTTGAACTCTTTGCCGAGCGCGGTGACGCCCTTCACGTCGACCATCTGCCCGCCGTAGTGCATCGGGATGATTGCCTTCACGGGGCCGTACGGGCCTTTGAGTCCGGCAATGGGCTTGCCGTCGCGCAGCGCCTCGAGCGTGGTGCGCAGCTTCGCGACGTCGATGCACATCGTGCGCGGCTCGCAGTCGACGAGCACGGGCACCGCGTCGAAGTAGCGAACGACTTCGGCGGTGGCGGCAAAGGTCATCGTCGGGACGACGACGGTGTCTCCGCGCTGCAGCCCGACCGCTTCGAGCGCGAGGTGCAGCGCGGCGGTGCACGAGTTCAAGGCGATCGCGTGCTTCGCGCCGACCTTCTTCGCGAAGTCCGCTTCGAATTGCTTCGTGCGCGGACCCGTGGTGAGCCAACCGGACTTCAAGACCGCGACGACTTCGTCGATCTCGGCTTGCGTGACGCTGGGACGAAAGAATGGGACGGCCATGGGCGCCTCGCTTACCGCACTCGCGGGCTCAGTGCCCAGACATGGCGTGCGCGTTCAACGCAGCCCCGAGTCTTCCGAAGCCGGCACAGGGTGATAAGCCGCGCCCCGTGCCGACCCCGCCGATCACCTGGACGCCCGACCGCGCTGCCGTCGAGCTGATCGATCAAACCGCCCTGCCCGGGGCCCTTCGACTCGTGCGCGCGACGACGGTCGAAGAGGTCGCCTTGGCAATCCGCACGATGCAGGTGCGCGGCGCCCCGCTGATCGGAGTCGCCGCCGCCTTCGGCTTCGCCCTCGCGATGCGCACGAACGCGAACGTGGACGCCGTGGCCGACCTGCTGCTCGCGACGCGCCCGACAGCCGTGAACCTGCGCGCCGCCGTTGAGAAGATACGAGCCGAGCTGTTGACCTCGAATGACCGAGCCGCCAAAGCGATGACGTTGGCGCTCGAGCTGGAAGCGCACGAACGCGACCTGGGCCGCCGGCTCGCGGAAGCAGGCCTGCCGTTGCTCAAAGGGAAGCCGGGGCGGCCGGTGCAGGTGATGACCCACTGCAACGCGGGCTGGCTGGCGACGGTGGAATGGGGCACGGCGCTGGCGCCCATCTACCTCGCGCACCAACGCGGCCTCGCGGTGCACGTCTGGGTGAGCGAGACGCGGCCGAGAAACCAGGGCCAGCTGACGGCGTGGGAACTGCGCGACGCTGGAATCCCGCACACGTTCTTCGTCGACAACGCGGCGGGGCTGTTGATGCAGCGCGGGGAAATAGACGTCTGCCTCGTGGGCACGGATCGCACGAGCGCGAACGGCGACGTCTGCAACAAGGTCGGCACGTACTTGAAAGCGCTGGCGGCACACGCGCACGGCGTCCCCTTCTACGCGGCCGTGCCGTCGACGAGCATCGACTGGGAGCTCGAAGACGGAGTCACCGACACACCCATCGAGCAGCGCGAGGCGACCGAGGTGGGCGAATTTCCGAAGGGCACGGACGTGTCGAACTTCGCGTTCGACGTGACGCCGGCGAAGCTGATGACGGGGCTGATCACCGAGCGCGGCGTATGTGAAGCGTCGCGAGAAGGCCTGCGGAGGTTGTTCGCGTGAAGAAGGCGCTGCTGAAAGCAGTGAAGCGGATGGCGGCCGACGGGCTGACGCACGGAACGTCGGGGAACGTGAGCGTGCGGATGAAGCACGGGTTCCTGGTGACGCCATCGGGGATGCCGTACGGAAAGATGAAGGCGAAGGACCTGGTGGAAGTGCGGTGGGACGGCAGTGTGCCCAGGGGTCAGCGCGAGCCGTCCAGCGAGTGGCAGATGCACCGCGACGTCTATGCGCAGCGGCAGGACGTTTCGGCGATCTTCCACCTGCACTCGATGTTCGCGACGACGATCTCGTGCCTGCGAAAGGCGATTCCCGCGGTGCACTACATGATCGCTGTGGCCAACACGACGCTGGTGCGCTGCGCGGAGTACGCGACGTTCGGCACGTACGAGCTGTCGGCCGCCGCGGTCGCCGCACTTCACGAGAGCAAAGCGTGCCTGCTCGCCAACCACGGGCTGCTCGCGGTCGGCACGTCTTTGCCCGACGCCTACCGCGTCGCCACCGAGATCGAGAACCTCGCCGAGCAATACTGGCGTGCGCTACAGGCGGGCGAGCCCGTGATCCTCGACGACGCCGAGATGGCGCGCGTGATCGAGAAGTTCAAGACGTACGGGCGCCGCGATTGATCCGTGCGATCTCCGCGGCCGCCGCATCAATCGCCGCGTGCCGACCCGCACCGGGAAGCTTGAGCACCGCCGCAAACGTGCGCGCCAGAATCGTGGCGTCATAAATCGGAGACGAATTCCGAACGCCCTCGAGCGCAACGCCCAGCTTCGCAGGCATCACCGCCTCGACATACGCACGTTCTTTGTCATCGGCCGCCGCGAGCAGCTCTTCCTCGTCGCGAAAGACGAGGGACGCGAGGTCCGTGATGCCAGGCCGAACCTCCAGCAGGGGTTCCCATTCGGCCCGGTACTGGAGGACGTAGCGCTCGGCCTCGGGCCGCGGCCCCACCAACGACATCTCGCCCTTCACGACATTGAGCAGCTGCGGGAGCTCATCGAGCTTGGTCTTGCGCAGCAGCCGACCCACGCGCGTGATGCGCGAGTCGCCCGCCGACGTCACCGCAGGCCCGGAATTCCCGGTGACCATCGAACGAAGCTTGAAGATGCGCAGCGGCCGCCGGTTCCGCCCGACACGCGTCTGAACGAAGAACGCCGGTCCGGGAGAATCGAGCTTCACCAGCACGGCCATCGCTCCGATGACCGGAGCCGCAACGAACAGCGCCGGAACCCCGATCGCGAGATCGACGAGACGCTTCCAGCTCATGAGACGCGGGCGCGGAACCAGGCGACGGTGCGCTCGAGGCCTTTTTCCAGCGGAACCCGGGGCGTCCACCCGAGCACCTTCGAAGCGAACCGCGCATCCAGCGCGCTGCGACGAACCTCACCCATGCGACCCTTCACGTAGAGCGCCGGCCGGTCGCTGCCCGCCGCATCCGCGATCAGCGCGTAGAGCCGGTTCACATCGGTCTCGACGCCAGTGCCGATGTTGACGTACCCGCAGTGCGAAGTGCCCAGCGCCTGAACGTTCGCGGCGACGACGTCATCGACGTAGACGAAGTCGCGCGTCTGCCCGCCGTCGCCGTAGATCGTGCATTCCTGGGTGCGAAGGCAGCGGGTCGAAAAGATCGAGACGACGCCCGCTTCACCATGCGCGTTCTGCCGGGGCCCGAAGACATTCGCGTACCGCAGCGCGACGTAGTGCAGCCCGTACATGCGCCGAAACGCCTCGAGGTAGAGCTCGCCCGAACGCTTGGCCACGCCGTACGGCGACGCCGGATTCGCCGCGGCCGTCTCATCCGACGGAATTGGCCCGGCCTCGTCGTAGATCGCGCCGCCGGATGACGCGAAGACGACGCGCTGCAACGCCCCTGCTTTCCGCGCGGCTTCGACGACGTTGATCATCCCGCCGAGGTTGACGTCGATGTCATACGCGACCTCGGCCACCGATCGCCGCACGTCAATCTGCGCGGCATGGTGGTTCAGCACCTCGGGCTTGAACGCCGCGAGCGCCGCCGCCGCCTCGGGCGATCGAATGTCGGCCTGAACGAAAGTCGCCGAGACCTGCTCACGAAAGCCAGACGACAGGTTGTCGATCACCAGCAGCTCGTGCCCGGCCGCCACGTACGCGTCGCAGATGTGCGAGGCGATGAACCCGGCTCCACCTGTGACGGCGATCTTCATGCGAAGAAATCCTGCAGCGCGGTGATTGAGCTCTTCCCCGTCACCAGCACGCGAATCGCCTGAATGCCGATCTCCGCAGCCTGAATCGTCGTGAAGTACGGAATCGAATGCATCAGCGCGGCGCGGCGCAGCGAGAAGCTGTCTTCGATCGACTGACGCCCGAGCGAGGTGTTGATGATGAGCGCGACCTTCCCTTCGCCGATCAAATCGACCGCGTGCGGAGACCCCTCTTTCACCTTCTTGACCACGCTGACCTCGAGCCCGGCCGCGCGCAGCTGGCGGGCCGTCCCATCGGTCGCACAGAGCGTGAACCCCAGCGAATGCAACGCCTGCGCGAGCTCGACCGCTTCGGTCTTGTGCGCGTTCTGAACCGAGATGAAGACCTGGCCCTTCTTCGGCAACCGGGTGCCGGCAGCCAGCTGGCTCTTGGCGAACGCCGTCGCGAAATCAGCGCCGATGCCCATCACTTCGCCCGTGGACTTCATTTCGGGCCCGAGCAGCACGTCGACGCCAGGGAACCGCGCGAACGGGAAGACGGCCTCTTTCACGGCGACCAGCTGCGTCGCGCGCTCGGGCTCCGTCCACACTTCGGCCAGCGTCTTCCCAGCCATGCACATCGCGGCCAGCTTCGCCAAGGGTCGGCCAGTGGCCTTCGCGACGAACGGCACCGTGCGAGACGCGCGGGGGTTCACTTCGAGAATGAAGATCTGCCCGTCCTGAATCGCGAACTGAACGTTCATCAAGCCGACGACGCCGAGCTCGCGCGCGATCTGCGACGCCTGCTGCTTCATGCCTTCGATCAGCTCGGGCGACAGCGAATCCGGAGGCAGGCAGCACGCCGCGTCGCCCGAATGAATGCCGGCCTCTTCGACGTGCTCGAGGACGCCGCCGATGAGAACCGCTCCGGTGCGGTCGGCGACGAGATCGAGGTCGACTTCGATCGCCGAGGTGAGAAAGCGGTCGATGAGCAGCGGCCGCCCGTTCGACACTTCCTTCGAACGCGAGACGTAGTTCAGCAGCTCGGCGGTGGAGTACGTGACCTCCATCGAACGGCCACCGAGCACATACGAGGGCCGCACCATCACGGGGTAGCCGATGCGTTCGGCGATCTTCACCGCCTCGTCGCCCGAACGCGCGGTGCCGTTCTCGGGCTGGCGAAGCTCGAGTCGATCGATCAGCGCTGAGAAGCGCTCGCGGTCTTCCGCGCGGTCGATCGCGTCGGGCGAGGTGCCGAGAATGGGAAGACCCGCCTTCTCGAGCTCCGCGGCGAGCTTCAACGGCGTCTGGCCACCGAACTGAACGATGGCGCCAATGGGCTTCTCGCGTTCGGCGATGGCCATCACGTCTTCGACGGTCAGCGGCTCGAAGTAGAGGCGCGACGAGGTGTCGGGGTCCGTCGAGACCGTCTCGGGGTTGCAGTTGACCATCACGGCGTCGAAGCCGATCGCCTTCAGGGCGTAGGCGGCGTGAACGCAGCAGTAGTCGAACTCGATGCCCTGGCCGATGCGAATGGGCCCGCTGCCGAGGATGAGGACGCGCTCGCGCTTGCTGTGCTCGGGCACTTCGTTTTCGGCGGCCCAGGTCGAATAGAGAAACGGCGTGCGCGACTCGAACTCGGCGGCGCAGGTGTCGACGCGCTTGAAGACGGGGCGGATGCCGGCGGCGAGCCGTCGGGCACGAAGCTCGGTTTCCGGAACGCCGAACTTCGCCGCGAGGTCGTGGTCGCTGAGTCCGAAGGCCTTCAACGTCGCGAGGTCGGCAGTCGCCGCATAGGCGTGAACGACGCGGGCGATGCGTTCGACGAACCAGATGTCGAAGCGGGTGAGCTCGGCGACGCGGGCAGGCGTCAGGCCCAGCTGCAGCGCGACGATCATCTGCTTCGCGCGGTCGGGGGTGGGGATGGTGAGCTTTTTCTCGAGGGCAGGCAGGTCGAGGTCGGCGGCGAGTGGAGCGATGACTCCGCCGTCGGCTTCCATCGAACGCATCGCCTTGAAGAAGGCCTCTTCGAAGGTGCCGCCGATGGCCATCACCTCGCCGACGCTGTGCATCGACGTCGTGAGGGTGGTGTCGGAACCGGGGAACTTCTCGAAGTTGAACTTGGGAATCTTGACGACGACGTAGTCCAGGGTGGGCTCGAACGACGCGGGCGTGGTGCCGGTGATGTCGTTCTTGAGCTCGTCGAGCGTGTAGCCGATGGCGAGCTTGGTCGCGATGCGGGCGATGGGGTAGCCGGTGGCCTTGGACGCGAGCGCCGAGCTGCGCGACACGCGGGGGTTCATCTCGATGACGATCATGCGGCCGTCGGCGGGGTTGACGGCGAACTGCACGTTGGACCCGCCGGTCTCGACGTTGATTTCGCGCATCACCGCGACGGCGGCGGTGCGCATGCGCTGGTATTCCTTGTCGGTCAGTGTCTGCGCCGGGGCGACGGTGATGCTGTCGCCCGTGTGCACGCCCATCGCATCGAGGTTCTCGATGGCGCAGACGATGATGACGTTGTCGGCGCGATCGCGAACGACCTCGAGCTCATACTCTTTCCAGCCGAGCACGGACTCTTCGATGAGCAGCGAGTGAACGGGCGACGCGCGGAAGCCTTCGCCGCAGATGCGTTCGTAGTCTCCTTGCGAAAACGCGATGCCGCCGCCGGTGCCGGCGAGGGTGAAGCTGGGGCGGATGACCGCGGGGAAGCCAATCTCGATGGCGGCGTCGAGGGCTTCCTTCATGGATTTGACGAAGGCGCTGCGCGGGGTGGAGAGCCCGATTTTTTCCATCGCGGCTTTGAAGAGCAGGCGGTCTTCGGCCTTGTTGATGGCATCGAGCGACGCGCCGATGAGGCGGACGCCATACTTCTCGAGAACGCCGGCCTCGGCGAGTGAGCGGGCGAGGTTGAGCGCGGTCTGGCCGCCCATGGTGGACAACAGGGCGTCGGGGCGTTCGCGGGCGATGATGAGCTCGGCGTGCTCGACATCGATGGGCTCGATGTACGTGCGGTCAGCGAACTCGGGGTCCGTCATCACCGTCGCGGGGTTCGAGTTGAGGAGGATGACGCGAATCCCCTCTTCTTTCAGGGCCTTGATCGCCTGGCACCCCGAGTAATCGAACTCGCAGGCCTGCCCGATGACGATCGGGCCCGAGCCAATGACCAGCACCGTCTTGATGTCTTTTCGTAGTGGCAAGCGCCCGCTCGTATATCCGACCCCCC
>JAYUXE010000751.1:0-1599 GCA_043753165.1 Archangiaceae bacterium
CGCCCTTGGCCTTGAACACGTACACGCCGGAATTGCCGCCGCCCATCGCCTGCGAAAAGTCAAAGCTCGGATCTTCGACCACGCGCCGTGCAATCGACACCTCGGTACCGTCGCCGAACGTCAATATGTAGGTCCGGCTCATGCCGTCGTAGCCGAAGCGCTTGAAGTTGTCGAGAAAGCGTGGTTGGGCGGTCGGCGATGTGTCGAGGATGCTGTAGAACCCCAGCGTGCTCGGTCCCGTGCCGACCCGGGGCAGTGCGAGATTGGAGGGAAACGACTCGTCGCGTCCCTCCAGCATATCGAGCACTTCAACTGGCATCACGATCTCGTCGGTCATCGTCGAGAACGCCGGCGCCAACTCGGCACGCAGGTTCAGGCGCACGTTCTGCGTCAGCACCTGTTCCTGCGGCGACTGCGGCGCTGCGTTCTGCGCGCGCTTGAGTTCGAGCTCGCTCTTGCGGTGGTTGTAGGCGCGCGAGAGCCCTTGGTAGTAGCGCGCCACCTGCTCGACCTTGACCGACGACTCTTTCTGCTTGCGCAGCCATTCGAGCGTGCGTTTCATTTCGAGAAAGAGCTGTCTGTCGTCCAGCGCCTCGATGTTGTCCTGCGTGGTCGGGAACCCGCCGGGCGAATTCATCACTGGCGCGGCGGGCTTGGGTTGCGCGGCCGGCTTCTTGGCGGCCGGGGTCATCGACGTGGGCGGCGTGTATTGCCAATCGAACTGCAACGGGTTCAGGGAGGGGAACGTGACCGTCGGAGTCGAGGGCCCGAAGAAGAGCGACGGGGTCGAGCTCTGGTTTTGCGGCAGCAACGGAAAAATGAACAGGTCCGGTTCGGCCGACGCCGGCTTCTTGATGCCGAAGTACTTGCTGACTGCTTCAGCCATTTCAGGCGTCAGGTTACCGTAGGTCAGGGTGTCGCTTGTGACATCGGCCGGAAACAGGCCTTTGCGCTTCAGGTCTTCCACCATCCCCGGCGGCAGCGCGTAGAACGTGTCTGAATTCTTCTTCTTGCCCTCGCGTTGCGGCTGCAGCCCGCTGGTGCACTGCACCTGGGCCGGCTTGCCCGCGAGCACGTTGTCGGCGGCGGCGTGCGCGTCGTCTTCGTGCGCAGCAGTCGAGCGTTCACGGCTGCCTTGCGCGCTGCCGCGTCGCTGCTGCACCACATGGCCCAGCTCGTGCGCGAGCAGGCGGCGGCTGTCGTGCGAATCGGGCGCGAACGAGGTGTGCTCGAACACGATGTGCGGCCCGAACGTGAAGGCCCGCGCCTCCAGGGCCTGCGCGCTGCGCCGGGCCTGCGGGCCATCGTGCAGGCGCACGTCGCCGAAGTTCTCACCGAAATGCTGTTCCATCGTGCCGCGGGTGGCGGCGTCCAATGGTCGGCCGCTGCCGCGTACACCTTCGTGCGCCGCGGCTTGTGTGACAGCGCCTTGCAACGCTTCGGCGCGGGCGCGGTTACCCGTGGACCGCGCCCGCGGTGCGTCTGTCGATGGCGACGACGCACGAGACGACGATGCCTGCTCGCCGTGAGGGCGAGGGCCGTGCCGGGTGCCTTCGCGCGGCGATCGCATGGCGGTGGTCCGGTGTGACGGTCAGCGCG
>JAYUXE010000752.1:0-4058 GCA_043753165.1 Archangiaceae bacterium
CGCCAGCGGGGGCCGGCGGGCAGCTTCGCGACCGCCGCATCGAATGCCGAGCCCAGCGTCTCGAGCTGCGCGTACGGCGCCCCCGTCTTCAAAATCTCGAGCGTCGCGAGCCCGGCGGCCAGCGCCACCGGGTTTCCCGCCATCGTCCCCGCTTGGTACACGCCGCCCAGCGGAGCCAGCCTCTCGAGCAACGCCTTCGACCCCGCGATCGCCCCGACCGGCAGGCCGCCGCCGACGATCTTCCCCAGCGTCGTCAGATCCGGCTGCACGCCCGCCACCTTCTCGTAGCCGTGAAAGCCGAACCGGAAGCCGGTGATCACTTCGTCGAAGATCAGCAGCGCGCCGTGCTTCGTCGTCGTCTCGCGCACCGACTGAAGCCACGCGTTCGTCTGCGTCAGCAGCCCGTTGTTCGCGGGCAGCGGCTCGACAATCACCGCCGCGATCTGATCGCCGTGCTTCTTGAAGGCCGCCTCGAGCGCCGCCGGATCTCCGAGCTCGATCACCACCGTGTCGTGCGCCACCGTCGGCGTCACGCCTTCGCTCTCGGCCAGCCCCAGCGTCGCCACGCCCGAGCCGGCCTTCACCATCAGCGCGTCGACATGCCCGTGGTAGCAGCCAGAGAACTTGAGCAGCAGGGGCCGCTTCGTCGCCGCGCGCGCGAGCCGCACCGCCGTGAGCACCGCCTCGGTTCCCGAGACGACGAACCGCACCATCTGGTGGTTGGGAAACGCCGCCAGCACCTGGTCAGCGAGCATCGCTTCGTTGCGATGACACGTGCCGAAGGCGAGCCCGTCTTGCGCCGCCTTCACCACCGCTTCGACCACCTGCGGGTGCGCGTGGCCCAGAATCAGCGGGCCCCAGGCGAGGCAGAAGTCGAGGTACTCGTGCTGATCTTCGTCGACGATGGTCGCGCCTTTGCCGCGCGTCATGAAGACGGGCGAGCCGCCGACGTGCCGAAACGCGCGCACCGGGCTGCTGACCCCGCCGGGCAACACCGTTTGGGCCTTCGCGAAGAGCTTCTCAGAGGCGGCTGCAGATCGGACCTTCGACATCGAGTGTCTCCTTGTAGTCGGGCGCCGACAGCGCGCCGAGCTGGTGTTCCCAATCGAGCTTCGCGTCCGCCGCCGGCACCGCCCACTTCGCCGCGCGCCATCGCCCGTGCGCCTGCAACCCGACCCAGATGTCGTCGCCTTCTACGTAACAGCCGAACGGCGTGCTGCACCCGCCTTCGAAGACGCGCAGCAGATCGCGCTCGAGGTTCACCGCGCGCGCGGTGGCGATGTGGTGGATGAGGCCGAGCAGCGCCTTCGTGTCGTGGTCGTCGTCGCGGCACTGAATGCCAATCGCGCCCTGGCCCGGCGCGGGCGTCCACACCCGCGGGTCGAGCTTGAAGACGGCCAACCCATCCATCGGAAGCTCGAGCCGCTGCACGCCCGCGGCCGCCAGCAGAATTCCGTCGTATTGCCCGTCGCGAAGCTTCTGCACGCGCGTCGGCACGTTGCCGCGCAACGGAACGTTGATCGCCGTCGCAGCGAAACGGCCCAGCTGCGCCTGCCGCCGCAGGGACGACGACCCGATCTTTGCGCCATCGGCGATAGGCAGGGGGCGGGCCGCCGAGAACTTCATCGCGTCGGGCCGCATGATGAGCAGGTCGTACGCGCTGGCGCGTTCCATCACCGCGCCCAGCGTCAACCCGGGCGGGTTCCGGGTCGGCAGATCTTTCAGCGAGTGCACCGCGAGCTGAATCGTCTTCGCGCGAAGCTCGGCCTCGAGCTCTTGCGTGAAGAAGCCCTTCTCGAGCTGGCCGACCAGCCGTTCGGCCAGGCTCACGTCGCCCGAGGTGGTGATGATCTTCTCGCTGATGACAGGGTTGCCGCGCGTCCGGTGCTCGAGCATCGAGATGACTTTTCGGGTCTGCCACAGCGCCAGCGCGCTGCCGCGGGTTCCTGCGACGAAGGGGGTCATTTCCGGGAGGCTCCGGCGGCGCTCAACATCTGGTGGGCGAACCTTGCGATCGACTGCCGCAGCTTCTCGGCCTGCGGGCGCGGCAGGTCTTGAAGCAGCGCAGGCAACGTCTCGGCGAAGTACTTCCGCCGCGTCTCTTCCAGCGTCATCAATCGGTTCGGCCGCGCGGCATCTGCCAGGGCCGCCTGCAGATCCTCGACTCCCGCCTTCGCCAGGAAATCCAGCCGCGCGCGCTGAGAGTCATCGAGGAACTGGCCCTGGCCCGACAACAGGCTGTCGAGATCCAGCCTTTCCCACCCTGGCGCGCTGAGCACCTGCGACGGACAGCCGATGTCGATGCAGAGCCGCGCGTCCTTCACCGGCGGCAGCTCGAGGTACGCCGAAGACGCGCCGGTGCAGACGACGACGTGCGCTCCGGCTTTTGCCAACCGGTCGAGCTCGGCGCCATCGCCCCGCTTGCAGCCCGTGACCTTCGTGAACCCATTGCGCGCCAGCGCCCGCATCGTCGCGCGGCCGACCTCGCCCAGCCCCCACACCACCACCGGCGCTTCCGGCGTCGCGACCTCGAGCAGCGCCGCCACCACCAGTGACTGGATTCCCGCCGCGGGAACCGCCGCGCCTTCTTCCCGGCGCTGGTGAATCAAGCTCTCAGTCTGCTTCCACACCTGCCGCAGCACGTTGTCGGTGGTGCTCTTCTTGTGGGCGTTCGCAAACCCCGTCAGCACCTGCCGGCCGACCGCCGACTCGCCCTCGGCAACCGAGTCGAGCCCGAGCACCACGCGGAACAGGTAGTTCGCTGCCGGCACGCCTGCCTTCGAGTGCAGCGTCAGCTTCGCCTCGGGCACGCGCACGGCCAGCGCCGACATCAACATCGACGCGGCGTAGTCGGGCGTCGCGGCCGACATCACCCACTCGACGCGCGAGCAGGTGACGATGCGCACGATGCCCTGCACGTGGCCGCCTTCCTTCAGCTGCGTGCTGGGCGAGCCTTCACCTTCGTCGAGCTGCTGCAGCCGCGCCCGCAGCCGCGTGGGCACGTCGCGAAAGCTCGCTCCGACGATGGCGAGGGGAAGATTCAGGCCGCGACCTCGGCGCACATCGCAGCCACCGACGACACCGGCGTCTGCGGCAGAATTCCGTGGCCCAGGTTCACGATGTTCCGCGTGCTCGCGTGGCGCGCCATCTCGTTCAGCAAGCCGCGCGTCGCCGACCGCACGACCTCGGGCGAGGTGAAGAGAAGGATCGGGTCGATGTTCCCCTGCAAAAGCGCGTTCGGGTACAGCGCGCGCGCCTCGGACCACGGCGTGCGCCAGTCGAGGCTGAACCCGTCGACGCCCGCTTCCCCCATCACCGGCAGCAGGTGGTGGCCGCCGCGGATGAACAGCATCGTCTTGCGTCCTTTGAGCGCCTTCGTGATCCGCTGCAGTGGGGGAATCGCGAACTTCACGTACTCCTCGCGCGACAAGAGCCCGCCCCAGG
Source organism: Archangiaceae bacterium (assembly GCA_043753165.1). Taxonomy (GTDB): domain Bacteria; phylum Myxococcota; class Myxococcia; order Myxococcales; family Myxococcaceae; genus JAGSPQ01. The sequence continues at coordinate 3,445 of JAYUXE010000752.1, forward strand.
TGTCGAAAAGCTGGATGACGTCGACGCCCGCCTCGAACTGTTGCTCGAGCAGCCCCGTCACCACGTCCGCGATCGTCGCCAGCGCCTTCTCGGCGAGCTTCGGCTCGTTGTGCAGCATCGTGCGCGCGAGCCGGAAGTCATCGCTGCCGCCGCCTTCGACGCAGTACGCAAACAGCGTGAACGGAGCGCCCGCAAACCCGATCATCCCGTGCGAGCCATTCAGCGTCTTTGCCAGATGGGCCGCAGCCGCGGGCACGTACTTCAACCGTTCCTGTACGCCTTGAAGGTTCCACGCCGCGAGGTCGGCGGCCGAACGCATCGGCTTCGACATCAGCGGGCCTTCTCCTTTGCCGAACGTGACGCCGAGGCCCATCGCTTCGGGCACCACGAGAATGTCGCTGAAGACGATCGCGGCATCGATCTCGAACTTTCGCAGCGGCTCGAGCGCGACGGCCGTCGACAGCTCGGGGTTCTTGCAGACGTCCCAGAAGCCGTGATTTGCGCGAATCGCCATGTACTCAGGCAGATAACGCCCTGCCTGCCGCATCAGCCACACGGGCGGACGATCGACGGGCTCCCCATTCAACGCCGCGAGAAAGCGGGCCCTGCGCGTC
>JAYUXE010000753.1:0-1594 GCA_043753165.1 Archangiaceae bacterium
CCCGCCCGCCCCGTCATCCGCCTCGAGAACAAGCCCGACGGAGCGACCGCCCGCATCGACATCCAGCTCCCCGACGGCACCACGCTGCTGATGAAAGACGTCGCCGTCCTCTCGGGCCGCCGCAGCTGGGTCATCGCCGGCCAACAGGCCCTCGTGCTCGAGCCCGACTTCCCGCCGCGCATTCTTCGCAAGTGGCTGCTCGAGCCGTCGATGGTGTTCCCGCCCAACCAGCTCGATCGCGTCCTCTCGTTCTTCGCTGCCCACCTGCCACGCTTCCGCATGGCGCTGCTCGCCGATGGCCTCGAGGTCGACGACAAGGCGACGCCTTCGTTTCTGCTCACGCTCGAAGGCACCGCCGAACGCGTCAAGGCGCAGCTGGCGGGCCGCTATGGCTCGAACGTCACCGTCCCCGTCTCGCCCAACGCGCAGCACCTGGGTTACGCCAGCGGTGGCAGCGGCAACGAACGGAAGCTCTACCTGCGCCAGGAAGCGCTCGAACGCGCCGCCGGCAAGACGCTGACCGAGCTCGGCTTCAAGTACGACCCCAACGCGCTTGCGTACGAAGCCGTCGGCGATGCCTCGCTGGATTTCTGGGCGCACAACCGCGCCAACCTGCCGAAGGAATGGGAACAGTTCGCGGCCGCGGCCCCGAAGGTGCGCGTGCGCCCGAAGGTGAAGCCCCGCATTCGCGTCAACATGTCTGGCGTGAACTGGTTCGAGCTCGACGCCGACTTCGTCACCGACGATCAATCGGTCGACCTCGGCGCCGTGCGCATGTGGCTCGACTCGGGCCGCCGCTTCATCGCGCTCAAAGACGGGACCTTCGCCGAAGCCGACCTGGGCGAGCTGCGCACCGCCGCCGACCTGCTCGAAGAGGCCGGCGCCGCCCCCGGAAAACAGAAGACCAAGCTGCCCCTGTTCCACGCGCCTGCGCTCGACCTGCTCGCCGCGCTCGGCGAAGTCGAGATCGACGCCAAGGCCCGCAAGGCGATGGCCGAGCTGAAAGAGATCGACGGCATCCCCGCGGTGAAGGCGCCGCCGAAGCTGCAGGCGACGCTGCGCCACTACCAGGAAGCGGGCCTCGCCTGGCTCTGGTTCCTGCACAAGCATGGCTTGTCGGGCGTGCTCGCCGACGACATGGGTCTTGGCAAGACGGTGCAGGCGCTGAACCTGCTGCTCAAGACGAAGGACGAGCTGGGGCCGGCGCCGACGCTGGTGGTCGCTCCGACGTCGGTGCTCGCGAACTGGGAACGTGAAATCGAGAAGTTCACGCCCGGCCTGTCGTGCGTGGTCTGGCACGGGCAGGATCGCCACGAAAAAGTCGAGCAACTGGCCGGCGTCGACGTGGTGCTCACCAGCTACGCGCTCATTCGCCGCGACGTCGAAGAGCTGAGAAAAGTGAAGTGGCGCAGCGTCGTCCTCGACGAAGCGCAGAACATCAAGAACGCCGACTCGGCCACCGCGCAGGCCTGCAAGTCCGTCGAGGCCGAGACCCGCCTCGCGCTCACCGGTACGCCGCTGGAAAACCGCCTCACCGAGCTGTGGAGCCTCTTCGACTTCCTGATGCCCGGCTTCCTCGGCACCGCCGACGCGT
>JAYUXE010000754.1:0-4048 GCA_043753165.1 Archangiaceae bacterium
CACGGCTCGGGCGGGGAGTGGCGCGAGTCGATTGACCGGGGGCCGCGGCCGCAGAAGAAAGAATACCGGGGCATGGATCCTCCGCTGGGCTCGGGTCCGGCCGAGTTCCTCGCGCGTCGGGGCATCGCCGCGCTGGGCTTCGACTTCCCGCTGCACGGGGGCCGCAAGACGCCGCCCGACACCTCGGGCCTCGAGCTCTACAACCTGTTCGGCAACATCGAAGTCACCCTCGACAACATGCAGGTCGGAGCGATGGAAGTCGTCTACCTCACCCGCCTCATCCCCAAAATCGAAGTGCCCGCGTCGCTGTCGCCCAACTTCAACGCGAATGGAGCGGCCGACGGCCTCATCCGCTTCGACTCCACCCGCCTGAGCGCGATGGGGCATTCGATGGGCAGCACGTTCGGCATTCCGATTGCGACGGTCGACCCGCGCATCCAGGGCTACGTCTTCTCGGGCGCCGGCGGCAGCCTCGTCGAAATCGCGAACAGCGCCCTCGAGCCCGTCGAGCTCAAGTCCTTCATCGAGCTCCTCATCGATGGAACGGGGCTGCAGAAGCTGCGCCGCAGCCACCCGATGCTGCACCTGTTTCAGAACCTGTGGGACCTGGCGGACCCGTCGGCAAAAGCGCGGCACGTCGCGGCCGAGCCGCACCCGGGCCACACCCCGAAGCCATTCTTCATGACCGCCGGCATTCGCGATGGCTACTTCCACCCGAACGCCGAGACCGCCGCTGCCGTTTCGCTTTACGCGACCGAGTCCGGCGCCGAAGTCGACCCGACGATTCCGGCTTCGATGGCCCTCGCGGGCCGCACGACGGTGCCGTACCCGGTGGTGAAGAACTTGAACGGCGTCACCGCGGGCATCGTGCAGTACCCGGCCCCGTTCGAGCTCGGCCACTACGTCGCGTTCGACATGCCGGAAGTGCAGCAGCAGTACACGTGCTTCCTTCTGGGCGTCGGCACCGACGGCGGCCCCCGCATCTCCGCCGCCAACGGCAGCGACACCGTCTGCCCGTAATCGGCGACCTCCACCGTCTGCCGCGTCGCGTCACAAATCTTCGATCGAATTCGATCGATTCCCTTTTCGGCGCCAAGCCCCTGGCAACACTGCACCCGTGACGCGCTGCAGCAGGGACTTCTACGGAGTTGTGACGCGGCGTGTCAGTAGAACCAAGCTCCCAAAACCCGTCGTCGCCGGGGGCCTGCCTCGGCTCGGCTTTGAGCAAGACCCAATGTCCCTTCGACTATCCTCACCGGCGTGGACCAGGACACCTCACCCGAAGCATCGCGCCGGTACCATGAGCTCCTTCGGGCGATGACTCCGGGCGAACGGATGTTGAGGGCCGCGAGCCTTTCTCAGACGGTCCGCCTCTTGGCCCTCGCAGGCCTTCGCCAACGTCACCCTCTGGCAGACGAAGACGAGCTGCGACGAAGGTTGGTCGTTCGGCTCTACGGGCGTGAGTACGCACAAAAAGTCCTCGGTGAAATTCCAGCGGACGCCATCTAAGTGCTTCCCGTCGAGATGGCTGTTGCGCTCGAAGTTTCTGCCGCGCTCGAGTCCGTTGGCTCCGCGTACTTTTTGGGCGGCTCTATGGCGACTTCGATTCAAGGAGAGCCGAGATCGACGAACGACGTCGACATCGTTGCCGAGCTGAACTCCGCTCAAGTTCAGCCTTTCATCACGGCCCTGGGCAGCGACTTCGAGGTCGACGCCGAAGCATTGCTGAAAGCGATTGCGCACCGCAGTTCCTGGAACCTCTTTCACCTGCCATCCGCGTTGAAGGTCGACCTCTTCATCACAAAATCCGGACCCTTCGATCGCAGCGAACTCGAACGCCGGCGCCGCATCGAAGTCTTGCCAGGCGTCTCGCTGTTCATCAAAAGCCCAGAGGACTCGGTGTTGCGAAAGCTGCATTGGTTTCGGCAGGGCGGTGAGCAATCAGACCGTCAGTGGCGAGACGTCGTCGAGGTCCTGAGAGTCTCAGCCGATGCCATCGACCCCGCGTACTTGCGCGAGTGGGCCGTTCACCTCGGCGTGAACGACCTCCTCGAGAAGGCCCAGCTCAAGGCCCGATGAAGCGCAGCAGGTTGTTCGGGTCGGCGTACACGAGTCCCGGAGTGCCCCGGACGACGACGAGCCGGGGCCGCCCCTGCAACGCGCCCAGCGTGATGGGAGCCCCGACGTTGGTGATGCCGCCCGAGCAGTTGTTGGCCGACAGCACGCGCTTCTTGATTTGAAACACGCCCGCGCCGACCGTCGTGTACCCGTAGAACGTGCCGTCGGTCGCTGGGTCTGGCACCACCTGGTCGAAGTTGTCGGCCTCGTTGATGTCGGGCGCGCACGGGTTCGAGGTGCCGCCACAGCCCGGTTGGTACCGGAACAGCGTCGTCATCTCGTTCGCGCCATTCAGGTATCCATGAATCGAGCAGGACTTCGACGCCGCCGAGTTCGGAATGCCAGAGGCCCCGCCGCCCAGCGTCTTCACCGCCGTCGCTGCGCAGCCCGCGACACAGCCGAAGCCCATCGACTGCGTGCCGCCCGCGACGTGCCGCACCAGCTCCCACCGCGTGTCAGTCACCGAGACGCGATCGACATCCGGCAGCCCCGTCGCCACGTCCGCGCGCCCGCTGCGCTTGTACGAGCCGCCCTGGAAATATCCGAAGTCGCCGACCGCCGAGCCCTCACCCGGAAAGCCCGGAGTCGGAATGAACGCCTGCGCGCCTGCAATCGTCTGCGCTGACCCGTGGTTCACGTTGTACCGGACGACGTTGTTCGCCGTGCCGTCGTTGAACCAGAGCCCCGCGAGCCGCCGCGACGAAAGGTCCGGCTGCACGCTGCGCGCCGCGACGAGATTCCCGACCACGCCGTTACCCAAAAACGTGTCGATGATGCTCGCCACGCCCGTGCGCGAATTCGTCTGCACCCAGTCGACGTTGCCGTTCACCAGCCGGAATGCCGTGACGTTCAGGACGCCTTCCGCATCCGCCTGTGCATCGAGCACTTCGTCATAGCCCGTGCCCAGCGACGCACCGCTGGCCGCCACCATCGTCTCGGTGTGCAGCCGGTAATTGATGGGCACCACCTGGTTGCCGTGAAGGTCGGTGACCGTGAGGCCCGTCGTCACCGTGTAGACCGCGTCCTTCTCGAGGTTCGCAATCTCGAAGTGCTGCGGCGTCGACCAGCTGCCCGGAAGGTTGGGGTTGGTCGCGAGGCCGGCCCCGAAGGTCATCGGCTCGCTGAAGTCGGCCGCGATGTTGCCCGCGTACATGCGCGTGTCGTTCGCGGGGAAATACGCGGTCACGGTCGGCAGCACGCGGTCGACGGTGAAGGTGACGGTCGCGGTGGTGGTGTTGCCCGCTCGGTCATTCGCGCGAAGCAGCGGCGAGTACGTCTTCGGATTGTCGGTGGCCGACGTCGGCAGCACGGGCGGGCTCACGAAACCGCCGTCGGTGAGCACGAGCCCGAGGTTCAGCGTCGGGTCGCCGTCGGTCAACGTCCACGCCAGCGGCACGTTGTTGCTCGTCGCGAACGACGTCACGTTCAGCTTCGCGTTCGCGGCGGGCGCGGTGATGCTGAGCACCGGCGGCTTCACGTCGACGATGACAGAAAGCGTGGCGGTGGCCGTGTTGTCGGCGAGGTCGGTGGCGACGACGGTCGCGACGTGCGTCTTGTAGTCATCCGCCGCCGGAGCCGGCACCGACAGCGACCAGTTCGTCCCCACCACGGAAGCGACCCGCGGCCCCGCGCCATCGGCGAAGTCGAGCGTCACCGACTTCAACATCCGCATTCCGTCGCTCGTCGTCCCACCAATCTTCGTCGCCGCCGCAAAGAACGGAGGCCCGAGCAGCGTGCCCGGCGCCGGCGTCGTGAACGCGACGGTCGGCTTCACGTTGTCGATCGACACCGTCGCCTTCGCCTCGCACGTGTGCCCGTACATGTCCTCGACTCGGAACAGCACGACATGCTGCACGCCGTTTTCGATCGGCAGCGTCCACACGTACTCGTACGAGCCGAGCGTGGTCGAGGTGAGCGCGGTGAAGTTCGC
>JAYUXE010000755.1:0-4047 GCA_043753165.1 Archangiaceae bacterium
GCGAAGGGCGCTGAGAGCTGGTTCGTGCTGGGCCCGCTGCGCGTACAGCCCGCCGAGTTCATGAAAATCGGCATGGTGCTGATGTACGCGCGCTGGTTCCACGACGACTTCCGCCCGGGGAAAGAGGGCCACTACGGCTTCCTGCGGCTGGCGGTGCCGATGGCGATCGGCGTGGTGCCGATTCTGCTGGTGCTCGTGCAGCCCGACCTCGGCACCGCGCTGATGATGGTGTTCACCGCGGCGACGATGATTCTGTTCGCGCGCGTTCGGTGGACGGTGTTGCTGCTCATCGGCGTATGCGCGGTCGCTGGAGTCGGCGTGATGTGGAACGACTACGTGCGCCCGCAAACCGAGCCGCGCTTCACCGTCGTCCGGCATTTCTTGAAGAAGCACCAGGACGGCCGCATCGCCGGCTGGCTCGACCCGCAGGCCGACTTGAAGGGCACGAACTACCACGCGATGCAGTCGAAGATTGCGGTCGGCTCGGGCGGCATGACGGGCAAGGGCTGGAAGGACGGCACGCAGACGGGGCTTCGCTACCTGCCCGAGCAGCACACCGACTTCATCTTCTCGGTCTGGGCGGAAGAACAGGGCTTCCTTCGCTGCATGCTGCTGCTGCTCTTGTACGCAGTGATTCTCGTCGCCTCACTGGGGGTGGCGTACAGCGCGCGCGACCGGTTCGGGGCCTTCGTCGCCGTCGGCGTCGCCGCGATGATTTTCTGGCAGGTGTTCGAGAACATCGGAATGGTGACGGGGCTGCTTCCCATCACCGGCATCACGTTGCCGCTGATGAGCTACGGCGGCAGCTCGATGTTGTCGGTGATGATCGGCATCGGGCTGCTGGTGAACATCGGGATGCGCAGGTACATCTTTTGAAGCTGCCTTTCCGCGCGGCGATCTTTGATCTCGACGGCACGCTGGCCGACTCGCTGGGCGACATCGGCGGCGCGATGAACGAGGCGCTCGCGGCCCGGGGTCTGAAGCCGCACGCGCTGCCCGACTACCACCCCTTCATCGGCGAAGGGGTCGAGCACCTCGCGCGGCGGGCGGCTCCTTCTCTAGAAGACGCGCACCTGCCGGCGTTCGTCGAGGAATACCGCGCCCGCTATGCGGCCCGCATCGATCAGGACACCCGGCCGTACGACGGCATTGTCGAGCTGCTCGATGCGCTGGCCGCTGCAGAAGTTCCGTTGGCGGTGCTGTCGAACAAGCGCGACGACTTCACGGTCGAGCTCGTGAAACGAAGGTTCGGGAAGTGGAAGTTTCATGCGGTGCGCGGTGAACGCCTTGGCGTGAAGCGGAAGCCCGACCCTGCGGCGGCGATCTCGATCGCGACCGAGCTCGGCGTCGAACCGACCGACTGCGTCTTCGTCGGCGATACGGCGATCGACATGAAGACCGCGGTCGCCGCGAAGATGCTGCCCGTCGGCGTGCTGTGGGGCTTCCGTGGGCGCGAAGAGCTGCTCGCGGCCGGGGCGAAGCGGCTCATCTCGCACCCGCGCGAGCTGCTCGACTGGCCGCCATAGAGAAAGCAGAGACTTTCCTTCGATACTTCGAGTGCGTCGAAGACTTGCCCGGGACCCCGCGAGTGAGGGAAGTCTCAGGTCTTTCCCCCGGGGGCACACCTGATGAAGACCCAGTTGGAGTCGATGTACGCGTTCGAAGCGGGCCGCAAGAACGATCGGTGGATGGTGCAGCCGATGGGCGGCGGCGTCGTGAAAGAGCTGACGTTCGGCCAGGGCATGGACGAAGCGCGGCGCATGGCGACGTACCTGAAGTCGTTGAACCTGCCCGAGAAGAGCAACATCGCGATCTTCTCGAAGAACACCGCGTGGTGGCTGCTCGCCGACCTCGCGATCTGGATGTCGGGCCACGTGTCGGTGCCGTTGTACCCGACGCTGACGCCCGAGACGATTGGCCAGATTCTCGAGCACAGCGGCGCGAAGCTCATCTTCATCGGGAAGCTCGACGGGTTCGCGGGGATGCAGCCTGGAATTCCGAAGGGGCTTCCGCAGATCACGCTGCCGCTGGCCCCGCACGTGGCCGGCGCGCTGACGTGGGAATCGTTGATCGCGGTCGAACAGCCGATGACCGACAGCCCCGTTCGCCCTGCGACGGGTCTCGCGACCATCGTCTACACGTCGGGCAGCACCGGCGTGCCGAAGGGCGTGATGCACAGCTTTCAAACGATGTGCGCGTCTGACGGCCTCGCGGCGCGGCTGGGCGTCACGCAGAACGATCGCATGCTCTCGTACCTGCCGCTGGCGCACGTGTTCGAACGCACCATCGTCGAGACGGGCACGTTCTGCCGCGGCTTCACCATCTTCTTCGCGCAGAGCCTCGACACGTTCGTCGAAGACCTGAAGCGCGCGCGCCCGACGCTGTTCGTCTCTGTCCCGCGCCTGTGGCTCAAGTTCCAGCAGGGCGTGTTCGACAAGATGCCGCCGAAGAAGCTCGACCGGATGCTTTCGATTCCGATTCTGGGCGGCATCGTGCGGAAGAAGATCATCGCGGGGCTCGGGCTCGACGCGGCGCGGTTTGCTGGCAGTGGCTCGGCGCCGATTCCGGCGACCGTGATGGCCTGGTACCGAAAGCTCGGCCTCGAGCTGCTCGAGGGCTACGGCATGAGCGAGAACTTCTCGTACTCGCACATGACCCGGCCCGGCGAGGTGAAGGTGGGGTGGGTCGGCCGCGTGCAGGACAACGTGACTGCGCGCATCGGCGAGGGCGGCGAGATTCAGGTGAAGAGCCCGACGACGATGCTCGGCTACTACAAAGAGCCGCAGCTGACCGCCGAGGTGATGACCGACGACGGCTTCCTGAAGACGGGCGACCAGGGTGAGATCGACGCGTCGGGCAACCTGAAGATCACCGGCCGCGTGAAGGAGCTCTTCAAGACCAGCAAGGGCAAGTACGTCGCTCCGGCGCCGATCGAGAACCGGCTGCTGGCGCACCCCGATGTCGAACAGGCGTGCGTGTCGGGCGCGGGCATGGGTCAGCCGTTTGGCTTGCTCGTGCTGTCGATGAAGGCGCGCAATCAGCTCAGCTCGGCCGGAGCGAAAGCCCTGCTCGAGGCCGACCTCAAGCGGCACCTCGCGACCATCAACCAGGGCCTCGACCCGCACGAGCAGCTCGAGACGGTCGTCGTGCTCGCCGAAGAGTGGACCACCGAGAACGGCATGCTCACGCCGACGCTGAAGATGCGCCGCGGCGCGATCGAGAAGCGTTACAACGATCGCGTGAACGGCTGGTACGGCGAAAAGAAAGAAGTGCTCTGGGGCTGATCAATCACTGACCGCCTCCAGACGCTCGACCGGCTGAAGCTGCTGCGAAAGCCGTCGCCGCCCGATGAGCCGCTGCGTTGCTTGTGCGACCACGGCTTTCTCTCGGGCGGTCTGTCGCTGTCGCTGGATCTGGAAATCGACCAGGCGTTCGGCCCGATGTTGGAGCTCGCGGGCGAAACGGGCGTGCGCGTGCTCGACATTCGCGGGCACGTCTTCAGCGTGCGGCTCGATGGCAAAGAGCACGCGTGGGAAATCGACGGGCTCGAGGCGCTGATCGACACGTTGAATCGCCGGCTCGCGGGCCGCAAAGACGTGAAGGCCCTGGTCAACCTCGGCGAATGGGAAGACATGCTGCAGGTCTGGGCGCTGCCGCGCGAGGTGGTGGCAGCGCTTCAGAAGACCGATTGGTTCAAGCCGGCAAACCCCGCGGGGCTCAAGGCATCTTTGGCAGCTGGTCGAAGTCCATCGCGTTGACGGGGCTCTGCGTGGCGAAGCGGTCGACGCGTTTGTCGAGGCCGCGCGCGGCAGAGATCATCTTCGCGAGCTCGACCACGCGGGGCTGGTTGCGCACGGGCGGCGGCAGGTGTTCCATCATCGACTGCAGGTCTTCCCACTTCAGGTTCCGCGCCCAGTAGCTGCCGCGCAGCTTTTCGGCGAACCCGGCGACGACCACCCCCAGGCGGGCAGGCCCACTCGCGCTGCGCAGGTCGTCGGTCACGACGGACATCGGAATCGATTTCTCGACCAGGCCCGACGTGCCGCC
>JAYUXE010000756.1:0-9213 GCA_043753165.1 Archangiaceae bacterium
CCACGGCCGACTGCGGGCCCGGCCTGACGTGCAACGGCTCACCCGGAACCTGCGGGCCGTAGTAATACGCGCGCCCATGGGCGCTCAGTGGAAACACGCAGGCAAGACGCAGAACGCTGCCACCAAGGGCAAAGTTCTCGGGAAGCTGGCCAAGGAAATCATCGTCGCCGCCAAGAGCGGCGCAGACCTCGCGTCGAACAGCCGGCTGAGGCAGGCCGTCGACCGTGCGAAGGCGGCGTCGATGACGAAAGACACCATCGATCGCGCCATCAAGAAGGGCGCCGGCCTGCTGGACGAGGTCGTCAACTACGAGACGGTCGTCTACGAAGGCTTCGGCCCGCAGCGGGTACCCGTCATCGTCGAGTGCCTCACCGAAAACAAAAACCGCACCGCCTCGAACATTCGCCTGCTGTTCCGCAAGGGGCAGCTGGGCAGCGAAGGCTCGGTGTCGTGGGACTTCAAGCACCAGGGCGTCATCGAGGCCGCGCCGCCCGAAGGTGAAGCGGCAGACCCCGAGTCGGCGGCGATCGAAGCCGGCGCGCAGGACCTCGAGCCGGGCGAAGACGGCCAGACCCGGTTCTTCACCGAGATGACCGACCTCGACACCGTCAGCCGCGCGCTGACCGCCGCGAAGTGGACGGTGAAACACTCGGCGCTGGGCTGGAAGGCGAAGAACCCCGTCACCGTCGAGGCCGCCCTGCGGCCCGAGGTCGACAAGTTTCTCGAAGAGCTCGACGAGGATGACGACGTGCAGAACATCTTTGTCGGCCTCGCGTAACGCATCAGGTCCAGCGCCCGGACAAGCGGCCCGTTCAGCCCCGATAGCCCCAGCCTATCGGCCGACAGCAAGCATGTGTTGGCGGGGAATTGGCGGCGACCGTATCTGTCGTGGCCATGCACTTCCCCTTCACGAAGAAGCTCGTCCTGACGTCCGTACTAACCTTTGGCTCGGCTGCGATTTCCGCCCCGCCCGCGACGGGCGCGTTGACCACCGACAGCGCCGCCCCCGTCGGTAGCAACCAGCACTCGAAGACCGCCGGCCCGCGCGGCGGCGTGTTGCTGGAAGACTTCCACCTGATCGAGAAGCTCGCTCGCTTCGATCGCGAGCGCATTCCCGAGCGCGTCGTTCACGCCCGCGGCGTCGGCGCGTACGGCACCTTCGAGAGCGCTGGCGACTTCTCGAAGCTCAGCCGCGCGAAGATCTTCTCGGCCAGGGGCAAGAAGACCCCGATGTTCGTGCGGTTCTCGACCGTCATCCACGGTGGCAACTCGCCTGAGACCCTGCGCGACCCCCGCGGCTTCGCGATGAAGTTCTACACCGACGAAGGAAACTGGGACCTCGTCGGCAACGACCTGCCCGTCTTCTTCATCCGCGACTCGATGAAGTTCCCCGACATGGTGCACTCGCTGAAGCCGTCGCCGGTCACCAACCGCCAGGATCCAAACCGCTTCTTCGACTTCTTCTCGCACCAGCCCGAGTCGACCCACATGCTGACCCAGCTGTACTCGGACCTGGGCGTGCCCGCGACCTACCGCGAGATGAACGGCTTCGGCGTCCACGCCTTCAAGTTCGTCAACGCGAAGGGCGAGTACAAGTACGTGAAGTTCAACTGGATGTCGAAGCAGGGCGTGAAGGGCCTCATCACCGCCGAAGAGCAGGCGAAGATTCAGGGCACCGACTTCCAGCACGCGACGCGCGACCTCTACGAGAACCTCGCGAAGACGAAGCCCAGCTGGGACCTGCAGGTGCAGGTGCTCGACCCGAAGGACATGGACAAGTTCGACTTCGACCCGCTTGACGCGACGAAGATCTGGCCCGAGGAGCTCGTGCCGTCGCTGACGCTCGGCAAAATCACGCTCGAGAAGATGCCCGACAACTTCTTCGAGGACACCGAGCAGTCGGCGTTCGACCCGAGCTCGCCGGCGGCTCAGGCGTGACCTTTCTTCCCAGCCTCGCGCTCGCCCAGGAAAATCCGCACGGGCGGCTGGCGTGGAGAAAGCTTGCGGCTCCGGTTCCTTCACGCACGGTCGCCCTCATCTGGCGGCCGCGGTCGGCGTGGACGGAGCCGATGCGTGAGGTCGCGACCGTGCTGCGTCGCGCCCTCGCTCAGACGCTCAATTCTTGACGCACTGTGAGATGGAAGAGTTGCAGGCCTGGTTGGTCGGGCAGTGAAGGCTCGAGCTGCAGGGCAGGCCGAGGCAGCTGGCCGAGTCCTTGAAGCACTTCGCCATCTTCACGTTGCAGCCGAAGCCAGTTGGGCAGTCGAGAACCGAGCCGCACGGGATCCCGGCGCAGTTGTTGTTGTTGGTCGAGGCAACGCAAAACACGCCAAGCAACACGTCGACGGCACAGGGGTCAGCGCTGTCGGTCGCGCCCAACCCGTTGCACGCGATGGTCGCCGTCTTGAACTGGGCGTCGCACGCCTTCGCCCTCACGAGCGCGGCATTGCAGAGCGTCGCCGACGTGTTGCCAATCTTCGGGCACACCATCGCCTTCGCCGCTTCCCACTGCGCCTTGTCCGTGCAGTTCTTGTTGATGAACAGGTCCATGTCGGCCTGACACTCGGCGATCGTCAGCGCGACCGCGCCCGACCCACCGCCGGTACCACTCGCGCCGCCGCCTGTTCCACTCGTGCCGCCGCCGGCGCCAGTCGTGCCGCCGCCCGTGCCTTCGCCGCCCCCCGTGCCCGTTCCCCCGCCGACACCGCCCGTCGTCGTCGAGCTGCCACACGCCATCAAAACCGCCGCCACGACCGCCACGTAGATTTTCATGAGGCCGCGCGTAGCATGGGTCAATTCCAGACGGTTTGCTTTTACGTTTGAGATAACCGCGCCGTGTCACGCGCCCTCGCCCTCTGCATCGCCCTGCTCGGCCTCGGGCTGCTCGTGCGCGCGCAGGCATTCTTGAACGTCGACAGCGGGGACGCATCGGGCGGCTACACCGACCACCTGCGACACATGGGCGAGTCACTGATTCTCGTGAACGACGGGTTCGCGGTGTATCGGCAACCCTACGGCGAACGCATTCGCGCACAGGGGCTCGACCCGATTCACCTGGGTCTCTTTCCTGAACGCACCGCGCCGTATCCGCCGCTGGGGATCCTCGTGCACTGGCCGCTGGCGATGGTGGATCGCGCGGGACTCGTCTCTTCGCCCACCGCCCATCGCGCGATGGTCTGGCTCTGGACGCTGGTGGCGTTCGCGGCGTGCGCCGTCGTGGTGCGGCTCGCGGACGAACGCCCGTCGCAGGTGTTCGCCTTGGCGCTCGCAGTGCCGCTGCTGGTCGGCATGGGCATCAACGGGTTCGTGGATGCGGGCTATCTGCTGTGCGGCGCGCTCGCCTGTCTCGCGTGGAAGCGGCAGCAGCACCGCGCCGTCGTGTGGTGGCTGTGCCTCGCGGCGGCGCTGCACTTCCGGGCGGCGGTGTTTGCTCCGCTGGGCGCCGTCGCGTTGTGGCACGCGCGAAGCGACCGGCGCGCATGGCCCGCGTTGCTGCTGCTCGTGCCGTCGGTGGCCGCCGCCGTTGCGCTGACGGGGACGTTCGACACCATTCCGGCCCACAACCCCGTGCACCACTGGAACGCCGCCCTGCTCGGGTTTGCTGGGCTCACCGCGGCGGCCGTTGCTTTTCTGATGTTCTCAGCGCGCTCGCCGCTTCTTCCTCTGACCGTCATCGCCGCCTTTGCGCTGACCGTGATGGAAAGGTCGCACGGCTGGTGGCACGCGGGAACACTGCTGGCCCCCGGCCTGTTGCTCGCCACGACGCGACCCCGGTGGCAGACGTGGGGGGTGTTGCTCGCGTGGACGATTGGGAGCAGCTTCTTTGCGTATCGTCATCCCGCGTCCGTCTTCTGGACCTGGGTGCCTTTTGCGGTGGGTGGGCTGTGACTTTCCTCGATTCGGTGCTCGATGCATCCGTGTTGCTCTCGTTCGACCGCACCGGTTATCGCCGGCACGCGAAGTCTTTCGTCGCGCGCGATCTGCAAAGCGACCTCACCGGCAAAGTCGTCCTCATCACCGGCGCCAACTCAGGCCTCGGCCTCGCCACCGCCCGCCGCCTCGCCGCGATGAACGCGCAGGTCTGGATGCTCTGCCGCGATGACGCCCGTGGCCGCGCGGCGCTCACCACCGTCCGGTCGCAGTACCCCCACGCCGACGTTCGCCTTGCCCGCCTCGACGTCTCGCGCCCCGGCGACATCGACCGCTTCACCGCCACCTTCGATGGCCCCGTCGACGTGCTCATCAACAACGCCGGCGCCATGCCCCCGCTGCGTCAACAGACGCCCGAAGGCCACGAGCTCACGTTCGCCACCAACGTGCTCGGCCCTTTCCTGCTGATCGATCGCCTCGTCCCTGCCCTTCGCGCGCGCCACGGCCGCGTCATCACCGTCTCGTCTGGCGGCATGTACACGCAGGCGCTGAGCGTGAAGCTGCTGCAGCAGCGCTCGGGCGACTACGACCCACTCATCGCCTACGCCCAGACGAAGCGGGCCGAAGTGCTGCTCAATGAGCTCTGGGCCGCACGCGAGCCCGGCATCACCTTTGCCGCGATGCACCCCGGCTGGGCCGACACCCCGTCCGTTCGCGCGAGCCTGCCGACGTTCTACAAGTGGATGAAGCCGATTCTGCGCACGCCCGACGAAGGCGCCGACACCATCATCTGGCTCGCCGCCTGCGAACGCATTCGAGAGATTTCCGGTCTCTTCTGGTTCGACCGCACCATCACGGCGACGCGCATGCACCGGCTGTTCGCCGACCCGCCCGGTGAACGCGAAGCGCTGTGGCAGCTGCTCGAGAAGCTCGCCGCGCGCCCCGAAGCGCTGTCGGTCACTGCCCCATGATCAGCAGCTGAATCGTCGCCGCCGCGATCGGCCGGTTCGCGTCGTCCTGCCACGCCGACACCTGCACCGTCGCCACGCGCCTTCCGTGCCGCACCACATTCGCCGCGACGAACGTGTCGGCGCTTTTCCCCGACCGCCGGTAGTCGATGGTCAGCGTGATGGTCTTCGGCAGCACCACCGTTTCCGCGCGGTAGAGCAGCTCGAACTGCGCCGCCGACTCGAGCAGCGAGCCCAGGGTGCCGCCGTGCAGGGCGGGAATTGTGGGGTTGCCGATGAGGTGCGGCGAAAACTTCATGCGCCCCACCAGCCGGCCATCTTGCGTATCCAGGGTGATGCCGAGAAAGCGCGCGTACGGAATGCTCTCGACCAACTGGTTCCAGTCGCCTGTCGACCGCGCGAGGTCGATGCGCTCGTGCAGCGTCATTTGTGCCCCACGATCGCCTGCCCCATCGTCGAGAGCATGAAGGTGCCTGACGCCGCAGCGATGGGGTCTTCCGGGTCGTCGTGAAACGCCATCGTCCGTGTGAACGCGACGTTGTGCGTGGTCTTGAAGCAGTGCGCCCGGGCGTTGATGGCTTTCCCCGGGGTCGCGGGCCGCAGGTAGTCGATGCGCAGGTCGAGCGTCGCGATCGCCGATCGTGCCTTGATTGCGAGGAACACCGCCGCGCCGCTGGCAGCATCCATCAACGTCGTCAGCGCGCCGCCGTGAATCACGCCGGTCTCGGGGTTGCCGACGAGTTTCTCGTCGTACGGCAGCTGCATCACCGCGATCGCCGGGTTCTGCGACACCTCGGTGAGCGTCAGGTTCAGCGCCTGGTTGAAGGGCACGTAGCCCCGCAGCGATTCGTTGAGCGCTTCGAGGTCGAGCACGAAGTCCGGGTCATCCATTCGCGCGGCTCGTAGCATGCTGGGGGTGATGATTCCGTCTCAGTTCGCTGACCTGCTGAACGCGAAGGGCCGCCGCGCCCTCGACGGTGACGTGCGGGGTCTCACCGGCATCTTGAAGACCGGGCGCCGCTTCATCGCGGTGAACGACCTGATGCAGCCATCGATGGCCGAGGCGGTGCTATCCGCGCTCGAAGGCGAGGTCGCGCCCCACCTCACCCCGATGGAATCACCCATTCCCCACGACACCATCTGGGGCATGCGCGAGAACTACGCCGAGCTCTTGCCGAAGACGGTGCGCGTGCACACGGTGACGATGTCGTCGCGTTCGAAGGGCTTGAGGGCCGTCGAGGCGCTGGGCCTGCAGAAGCTGCTTCGTTCGGACACGTTCGGCCGGTTCGCCGAGATGCTGTCAGGGCGAAAGGTCCGCAAGGCGTGGGGCACACAGGTGCTCGCGTATGGCGCGGGCGACTATGCGGGCCCCCACAATGATCACCACCCCGAAGACCGCGAAGCGCGCGACGGCTACACCGACGTGCACCTCACGTTCTGCACGAATGCGGTCGCCCGCCAGAGCCTCGTCTACGCCCCGCTGGGCCACTTTTCGGAAGAGGCGAGCGTGCGGACGTTGGGCGGCGTGACGGCGTACCGCCTGCCCTTCTGGCACTACACGACGCCGTTGATGGCGCGCCGCGGGCAGGAAGCGACCGCGCGGCGCTGGGTGCTGCTCGGCACCTTCCTCGACGCTTAGCCGCCGAAGGCTTCGGCGAAGAACGCGTTCATCATCTCGTACGCGCGCCTGGCCGCCTTCGCGTTGTACTGAGATTTGCCGGGCGTGTTCGCGTCGACGTCGGTGAAGCTGTGCACCGCGTTGCCGAACGCGACCAGCTGCCAGTCGAGGCTCGGGCCCGCGCCCTTCATCTCGGCCTGAAAGCCTGAGACTTCGTCGGCGGGGACGAACGGGTCATCGGCTCCGTGCAGCGCGAGGACCTTCGCGGTGATCGCCTTCGCGTCGTCCGGGGTCGGGCTGCCGAGGCCCCCGTGAATGGAGACGACCGCGCCAATCTTTGCGCCACTGCGCGCGAGCTCGAGGGCCGAGGTGCCGCCGAAGCAGAAGCCGACGGCGCCGACTTTGCCTTCCGCCATCCCGACCTTCTTCCCTTCGGCGTTCAATACATCCAGCGCCTTCGCGACGCGCGCGCGCATCAGCTTGCGGTCGGCCTTCACCGCGCCCGAAACCTTGCCGGCCTCGTCCATGTTCTTCGGGCGGGCCGACTTCCCGAACATGTCGGCGACGAAGACGATGTACTTCTGGCCGGCGACTTCTTCGGCCTGCTTCAAGTTCGCGGGCGTGATGCCGAGCCAGTTGGGCACGAGCACCAGCCCCGGCCGCGGCGTCTTCACCGCGTCGTCGTAGATGAGGACGCCTTCGAACTTCGTCTTGTCGAGGTCGTACGCAACGGGCTTCGACACGACCTTGGCCAGGGCCGGGGTGGCAACCATCATGGCAACGGCGAGCAGGGTTTTCATGCCCGGCGTCATACCCAACTTGCGCTACTTCTTGTCGCGCGTTCCGCAGCTCGAGACGTTCGCGGCGGTCGGACACGACGAGGTGCCACCGCGCGCGCAGCCGAGCTCTTTGCACTTCTTGTCGCCGTCGGATTCGCTGCCCGTGTAACAGCAGTACGCGCGGTCTTTGCACGCACCCTTGCTGTCGGCCTGCTTGCAGATGATCGCTCCGTCGGCCAACGCCACCGACGACAACAGCAACAGCCCTGCGACAAAAGTCTTCATGGCGCTCTCCTGCTGGGGTGAACCGCTACTCGAAGAGTACCTTGACCAGGCGCGAGACGAGCCGCGTCTCTTTCGTGCTGCGGTTGGCGAGGAAGTCGGTCAGCTCGGCGACGTCGTTGCGCTTTCGCTTCTCGAAGGTTTCGAACAGCGTGCCCAGCGAGATGTCGAGGCCCACTGCCAGCTTGCTCAGGGTGTCCAGCGAGGGCGAGATGGTGCCCCATTCGATGCGACGCACTGCGTCCACGGAAAGGTCGCTTTTCTCGGCGAGCCCTTCCTGGGTGAGGCCGCGCGAGAGGCGCAGCTGTCTGATGTTGTCTCCGAAACGTTTCCGGAGGTTGGGTGAGCCGGTCATGGGGATCCGTTGGGGTGTGACATGCGCGTGACTCTCGGGGCGAGGTGCGGTTCCGTGAAGTGCCGAATGGCAGCACGCGGGCGCGCTTTTGCGCATGGACGGGGTCCGAGAGGCTCCAGTTCCCGGTGCGCGGGGAAATCATACGAACGCCGTGTGCGCAGTGCTTCCATCGATCATGGGGGAATTGCGTCCCAAATCGTCCTCGAACGAGCCGATTCGGAGGCCGCTCACCATGGGCAATTTTGACTCAACCCGCGAACGAAATGCGGGTGTGAAAACGGTGACGCTAACGAAGCAGGGTTTGTACGAGCATCGGCGACGCCTCGTGCACCGGCCGGCCAAAGCGGGCCAGCGTTCGGGCGTGCGAGGCGAGGGCACCGAAGAAGCTGGGCAGCTCGAGGTACGGCGCACCGTGGGCCAGCGCGACCTCACGAACGACTGGAGCGAGCGCGGGGTAGTGGATGTGGCAAATCTTCGCGAGCAGGTGGTGCTCGACCTGGCGATTGAGCCCACCGAAGAAGAATGCCGCGGCCCGGCTCGACGGAGCGAAGTTCGACGTCGTCCGCAGCTGGTGCTCGGCCCACGACTGCTTCACCTCGGCCGGCTCGGGAAACGCGGGCCGTTCGACCACGTGCGCCAGCTGAAACACCACCGCGCTCGTGAAGCCCAGCCCCGCATGCATCACCACGTACCCCGCCGCCACCATCCACCACGCGTAGCCGCTGACCAGCAACGGCACGGCGAGGAACAGCGCCAGGTGCACGACCTTCCAGCCGAGCACCTGTGCAATCTGCGCCGCCGGTTCCCGCCTGCCCGTACGCGGGTCCACGGAAAAGACCTGTTCCACGTCCTTCTTGAACACCCAGACCAGCGTGGTGAAGCAGTACAGCACCCACGCGTAGAGGTGCTGCAGCCGGTAGATGAAGTTCGGGTTCTCGCGCGGGTAGAGCAGCAGAAAAGGCCCCGGCTCGAGGTCGTGGTCGAGGCCCGGGACGTTCGTGTACGTGTGGTGAACGAAGTTGTGCGCGCGCGACCACGTGTACGAGCTGGCGCCCATCAAGTCGAAGACGTGCGAGAGCATTTTGTTCACCCACGGCCGCGCCGAGTACGCGCCATGAATCGCGTCGTGGCAGACGTTGAAGCCGATGCCCGCGAGCGTCACTCCGAACACGAGCGCGACCGGCAGCGCCGCCCACCCGGGCAGCACGCCGCTGACCAACACCCCCCAGAGGGCCAGCGCGAACCCCAGGAAGAACGCTGTCTTCGCGACCATCGCCGCGTTGGCGTGCCGCGAGATGCCGCGCTCGGTGAAATAGGAACTGATTCGTTCTTTCAAGGCCG
>JAYUXE010000757.1:0-1591 GCA_043753165.1 Archangiaceae bacterium
TAGCGTTCGGCGAGGGCGACGCCCCACTTCACGATCGTCTCGCTCATCGCCGAGAAGTACAGGTAGTGCTCGAAGATGTCCTTCGGGTCGAGCATGTGCGTGAGCTGCACGTGCGTGCACTCGGGGCACAACGCGATCGCCAGCGGGTGCTTCTTCTCGGCGGCCACTTCGGCAGGCCCGGAAAGGTAGCTGTTCACCGGCGGCATCAGGCCCAGCGAGAGGACGGGCGTCAGCGTCGTGTTGCCGCAGATTCGGCAGGCGGGAATGGGAATCGACATGGGCGAGGCGTTTACTTCAACGCTTCGACCAGTGCCTTGAGAATCTCCCCGGGGTCGGCCTGCCGCAATTCATGCCTTTCGCTGGTCACGGCCACCCGGTCGGGTCGGGGGGCCACCTGCCCCGCCAGCCGCCAATCGGTCTCGGTCAGCTTCAGCGCAGGCAGGCCCAGCGATTCGACAATCAGCCGTGCCCACTGGGCTTTCGTCGTCTCTCGGTTGCCGGTCAGGTGGACGACACCGTCGAGCCCGCGCCGCAGCAAGGTCAGCGTCGAAGCGCAGAGCCAGTGGGTCCAGGTCGGGCAGCCTGACTGGCCAGAAGGCACTTTGAGCTCGGTGCCGTCTTTGACGTGGCCAACGACACGGTAGACGAAGTTCTTTCGACGGGCCTCGACGCCGAAGACCCAGGCGGTGCGGCAAACGAGGCTGTTCCCACGCTCGAGCAGCAGGCGTTCGGTCTCGAGCTTGTGTCGGGCGTAGACGCTGAGGGGATTGACGGGGTCGCTCTCGACGTAGGGGCCGTCTTTGCGGCCGTCGAAGACGTGATCGGTCGAGTAGAAGATGAGCTTCGCGGCCGAGCCTCTGGTCGCGGCGATCATGTTCTGAACCGTCTCGACGTTGTCTCGGTGGCTGCGCGCGGGGTCGGATTCGCACCCGTCGACATAGGGCCATGCGGAGCACAGCGCGATGACATCAGGCGAATGCGATTGCAACACGCGGTCGATCGAAGCGCGGTCGAGCAAATCCATCGCCGCGGTGGCAGCGCCGTCGACATGACGCGCAGCGCCGATGGTTCCGGGGCCGCCTTGTCGGTGCAGTTCGGACCCGACGAGCCCTGACGCTCCGACGACCAGCAACCGCATCAGCGATCCTTCAGCGACCAGTCGTACTTGATGAACGACTCGTGCGGATCCATGCGCTCGATCTCTTTCGGGTCGTGCGGAATCGTCGCGCAGTTCACGACGAGCGCAGGCTTCACGCCAAGGCCCTTGAACCCATTCCACACGCCGACAGGGACCTTCACGAGCGCGTGATTGTCTTCGCCCAGGTAGATTTCCTGCAGCTCGCCTTTCGTAGGTGAACCTTCGCGTGAGTCGAACAGCACGATCTTGATCATGCCGACGGGCACCGCGTAGTTGATCACCATCTCGCGGTGCAGGTGCCAGCCCTTCACGACGCCGGGGTACACGGTCGAGAAGTAGACCTCGCCGAACTTTTCGAACTCGGGGTCGGTGGCCTTGAGCACGTGCATCACCTTGCCCCGATCGTCCGGGATGATGCGCCTGGGAGCGACGACGACGCCTGAGATCATGGCC
>JAYUXE010000758.1:0-1590 GCA_043753165.1 Archangiaceae bacterium
GGGGCCGCCGTGGCGCCCTTCTCGAGAATCGCCGCGTACACGCCTTCGGGCCGCGTGCCCGCGCTGACCAGCGCCTGCGCCTTGCCGAGCTCTTCGTCGATCAACGCCTTGAACGCCGGGGCCGGCTGCGCGCCCGAGAGCTTGCGGCCGTTGATGAAGAAGCAGGGAGTGCCGCTCGCGCCGAGCTGACCCGCCAGGGCCTGGTCGCGGTTGATGATGTCGTTGAACTTCGGCGAGTTGAGGTCCGTCTTCCACTTCTCGACGTTGAGGCCGATTTCCTTCGCGTGGCTCTCGAAGGTCGCCGCGTCCAGGTTCTGCTGGTTCGCGAAGAGCTTGTCGTGCATCTCCCAGTATTTGCCCTGCTCACCGGCGGCCATCGCAGCCAGCGCGGCAGGCTTCGCGTTCGGGTGGAAGCTCAGCGGGTTCTGCTTCATCACCACGCGGATCTTCCCTTCGTACGCCTTTTCCATCTCGACGACCGTGTTGTGGCCACGGCTGCAGAACGGGCACTGGTAGTCCGAGAACTCGACCAGGGTGATGAGCGCGTTCGCGGGGCCCTTCACCGGCGACCCTTCAATCGGAACCTTGAACACCATCGACTCTTCGCCGCCGGCACCGGCGCGCGCGACCGTGGGCTTCGCCACCGCCGTCGGGGCCACCATCGCCGTGGGCGCTGAACCGCCGCCCGAACCACCAGAACCGTTGGCCATGCGGCCGACTGCAAAGCCGACCACACCGCCCACCAACAGGGCGATGATCACATTGGGTTTCATTTGAGTTTCTGCTCCTTTAGGAAATTCCGCGCGGTAGATACCGCACGGATGCACGCGGCGCCAAAGCAAACTTCGGCCCAGAGGTGAAGTGAAACCGACCAAAGTTTCAGCGCAGACGATCGATGAACGCGGCAAGCCGTGCCCGTTGCCCATCATCGCGTTGGCCCGGGCGCTCAAAGCCCATGGGGAAGTCGAGCTCGTGGCCGACGATCCCGCGGTGCGGGCCGACCTGCTGAGCTACTGCGAAGCGACGGGGTCGACGCTCGTTTCCCTCACCGCCCAGGGCGCCGTCATCACCGCCCGCATCCGCCGCAAGTCAGGCTGACGGCAGGCGCAGCTCGAACCGCGCTCCCCCCGACAGTGGCTCGAGCACGTTCAAGGTGCCGCCCTGGTTTTCGACCAGCGACCGTGCGGTCGACAGCCCCAGCCCCAGGCCCAGCGACTTGGTGGTGACCAGCGGGTCGAACAGGTGCTCGCGGACTTCTTTCGGAATGCCGGCGCCCGTGTCGGTGACCGAGACGACGACGTGAGGGCCGGAAGTCTCAGCGGTGAAACGAAGGGTGCCTCCGCCCGGCATCGCCTCGACCGCGTTGCGCACCAGGTTCCGCAGGGCGACCTTGCTCTGGTCGGCGTCGGCCATCACCGCGACGGAAGGTGAGACGTCGCGCTCGACGGCGATCGTGTCGGGAATCTCTTCGCCCAGCAGCACCTGGTTGATCAGCGTCTCGAGCTTCACCGGCTTCGGTTCGGCCGGCCGCACGCGGGCGTAGTCGAGCAGCTCGACGATGGTGTGGTTCGCGCGCCAGCCTTCTTCGCG
>JAYUXE010000759.1:0-4040 GCA_043753165.1 Archangiaceae bacterium
TACGCCGAGTACTGCGAGGCCGACCCGAAGGATCTGCAGGCCCGCCTGCGCATGGGCGATGCGTGGTCGAAGGGCGGCAAGAAGGACAAGGCGATTGAGGCGTACACCTGGGCCGCCGAAGGGTTCGCGAAGGACGGGTTTCTGCCTCGCGCGATCGCCGCCAGCAAACTGATCCTCGAGCTCGACCCGTCGCACCAGGGCGTTCAGAAGATGCTCGCCGGTCTCTACGCGCGGAAGACCACCGCGCCGGCCGCGAGCGGGGCGGCGCGGCCGCTGTCGCTGAAGATCGAGACGAAGGTCGAGATGCAAACGACGGCCGAGGGCTTTTCTCACCGGGCGGACGCGATCGAGCTCGAGACGCCCGTCGTCCGGAAGGCCGCGGCGGCAGTCGTGCCCGAGGTGCCGAGCCCGTTCAATCGCAAGGACGCGATCGATCTGCCCCAGTACGAGATTCCCGGGATGGAAGTGGGGCCTGCGTCCGGGTCGGCGTCCGTGCCGATGGCGGCGAAAGGCCCGAGCCCGACGCGCCGCGAGGACGCGATCGAGATCGTGGAAGAAGACACCACGGGGCGCCAGGGGCCGGCCGCGCTGGCCGAGACTTCCATCGAGCTCGATGTGCCGATCGAGGTTCCAGTCGGGCCGATCACCGTCTACGAGCTCGACGCCGATGACATCGTCGAGACCACCACGTCCGGCGAGGTCGAGCTGATCGAGGTCGTCGAGAAGCCGCAGCTCGAGGTCATCGCCGACCAGCCGCCGCCTGCACCGAAGCCCGTGCTCGAAGTCATCGAAGAGCCGGCGCGCGCCGAGCCAGCGGTGGTCGCTGGCGCGGGCGAGCTCTCTGCGTCGTTCGAGCTGACGGTAGAAGAGCCAGCCCCCGCCCGTACGGAACCAGCGCCCGGCGAGGTCTCGGCTTCCTTCGAGCTCACGGAAGAAGTGCCGGTCGGCGAAGTGTCGGGCTCGTTCGACCTCACGGAAGAAGTTTCGAACGTGGTCGTCGACGCTTCGGCGTTTGCGCCCGCGCCGTCGGCCCCGCCGATGTTTGCAATCTCGCCGATGCCGGAAACGTCGCCGGGCGAGAAGTCGGGCGCCTTCACCGCGCCACCGGGGATGAAGCCGCGCAAGGCGATCGCGGAACCGATCGCCCCCGAACCGCGCATCTGGCTGCCTGGGAACTTCGCGCCGCCCGCGGTGACCGAGGCGGCCGCCGGGCCCCCGCAGAACCTCACCGACCTCGAACGCGGCCTTCAGATCTTCTCGAGCTTCGACGCCGACGACTTCAAGCCGGTGAAAGCCGCCGAGCCCGTCGCTGCGCCGCGCCGCACATTCACCGAGCTCGAGCTCGACGGCGACTCGCTGCTGCACGCCGTCGAAACGGCCGCCGCTGTCGGCGTCGAACAACGCGGAGAAGAGGCGTCTTCGATCGAAGAGTCGATGGAGATGCCAGACGACACGAAGCTCGAGCCCGGCGAGCTGCCGAAGATTCCGCTGTTCTCCGACCTGCCGCCCGATGCGTTCATCGCCCTCTTCGAACGTTGCCCGCTGAAGCGCGTCGAGCCGGGCGAGATCGTGATCCAGCAGGGCTCGCTGGGCGACAGCTTCTATGTGATCTGCGCGGGCAGCGTTCGCGTCTTCCGAATGGACGGGGAACAGCGCCGCGAGATCGCGACCCTCGAAGAAGGCACGTTCTTCGGCGAGATGGCGCTGCTCTCGGGCGCCGCGCGCACCGCGTCCGTCGAGGCCGCCACCGAAGACACGCAGCTGCTCGAGATCTCAGCGCCGATTCTCACCGACCTCTCGCACCGTTACCCGCAGGTCGCTTCGGCGCTGAAGAAGTTCTGCCGCCAGCGGCTGCTCTCGAACCTGATGGGCAGCGCAACTCTGTTCCAGCCGTTCAGCCGGCAGGATCGCCGCGAGCTCGTGCAGCGCTTCAAGGCGCGCGATGTGTCGAAGGGCGACGTGTTGATTCGCGAAGGCCACCGCAGCGACGGCATGTACGTGATCCTCTCGGGTGAGGTCGAAGTGCGCGTCGGCCCGTCACAGGTCGCGAGGCTCAAAGAGGGCGACGTGTTCGGCGAGATGTCGCTGCTGACCAAGACGAACGCGACCGCGACGGTGGCCGCGAGCAAGCGCACGTCGTTGCTCCGCCTGCCGCGCGAAGACTTCGATCTCCTCATCATGAGCCACCCGCAGATTCTGGTGCTCGTATCCGAGCTCACCGATTCCCGCGCGAAGCAGAACGCTGCGCTGTCGCCGATGGTCTGACGCGTGACGCCTCGTCCGGGCTGGGCCGCGATCGGCATTGGGGCCGCGGTGATGGCGCCCATCTTTGCCTTCGGCCTCGGGCGGAATCTTTCGGCGGGGGGGCCGGGCGTGCTGCTGGCTCCGTCGGCGTTGCGAACCGTCGAGGCGTGCGCGCTGGCGTTGCCGATTGGGGCTGCCGCCGTTCTCGTCTACCTCGTCGTCACCCGCCGCTGGTGGTGGGGCGTGGGGCTCGCGGGCATGGGCCTGCTGCTCGCGTCAATCGCCGGCGCCGCCGCGCTGCTCGTGACGAGCCCGATGTTCCTCTTCCGGCCGACGCTGACGCGGTCAGAGCAGTCGCCGACCAGGCACCTCGAGGCGTACCTTTTTCGCAGCGAGTTTCTGCTGTGCACGTGGCAGCTCTACGCCGGTGGCCCTGGTGAGCCTGTGATTCGCATGGTCGATTCGGCGAAGTGCGACGGGCCGGATCCGGAAATCGAGTTCCCCGAAGACGGGGGCACCCAGCTCAGTCGGCCTTCTTCACCTTGACCAGGTATTCGTCGCGCGAGACGAGGCCCGACTCGATCAGCAGCTCGATGAGGCCGCGCATCGCCCGCACCTGACTGGCGGTGACCTTCTCGAGGCTGTCGACCTGCTCGCGCAGCAGCGCCATTTCCTTCTTCATCGCCGCCTCGTCGAACGCCGGCGCGGCGGGCAGCGGAGGCGGTTGGGGCATCGCCGCCATCTTCGGATTCGAGCGGGGCGGCGCGTTGCCCAGCAGCTCGTCGAGATCGAGGCTGGCCGAGGGCGTTTCGGTGACGGGTGGCGCGTTGACGACAGCCGGAACGCCCGCGGCCGCACGGGGGGCCGGGCCTTCGCCGTAGTAGTAGCGCCGAACCGCGCGATCGATCGCCGAGCCGGTGGCGACGACGCTGATGATGCGCGCGTTGGTCGCGACGCCGAGCTCCTGCATCGCCTCGGTGTTGGTCGGGTCCGACGTCGCGAGCTGCAGCGTGCGCGTCTTCGGATCCCCACCGACGGGAAACACGCCGTAGCGTTCGCAGAGGTCGACGCGCAGCAGCTGCACGATGCTCGAGGGCAGCGACACTGCGTCGAGATCCAGCGCCTGCAGGTTCAGCTGCCGCGACAGGGCGCGCATCATCGAGTCTTCGTCGACGAAGCCCATCTCGACCAGCGTGCGGCCGAGCTTGCCTCCCCACTTCTTCTGTTCGCCCAGCGCCGCCTTGAGTCGCGACTCGTCGAGCACCCCGGCGTCGATCAGCAGCTCGCCGAGTCTTCGGCGCCGCGCGGGCTGGGTGGCAGTCACGCGGCGACCGTAACCGGGGGTAGGGGTGGGGTCAAAAACCTGAGAAGGCCGGCTGGCTACTTCCCCGGAGGCGGGGTGCCTTCGGGCTTCTCAGCCGTGGGCGCGGGCTCGAGCTTCTTCGCCTCAGCCTTCTCGGCCGCAGTGAACGCCTTGAGGCGGAAGTTCTTGAACGTCGCCTGGCCTTCCTTGATCGACAGCAGGCCGGCCATGCCGACGCTCTTGGTGCCGTCGTTCAGTTCCCAGCCGAAGGTGTCGGCAGGACCCGCGGCGTAGAAGAGGGTCTTCGATGCGGTGCCTTCCTTCACGAGGGTGGCGCCGGCCGGATCCGCTGCGCCGCGGCCGCCTGCTTCCTTGATGTTCGAGAACACGCCGAACGTGATCGCGCCTTCGCCGATCGCCTTGTTGATGTTCTCGTCGCCGACGTTGCCGCCGGCCGACGCGAAGTCGAGCGCCTGGTTGCTCGCTCCCCGCG
>JAYUXE010000760.1:0-4034 GCA_043753165.1 Archangiaceae bacterium
GTGTGGCCGAAGAACTTCAAAGAGATGAGCGCGGCGATGTTCACCAGGTAGATGGGCAGCGCCATGCGGTGAATGAAGCGGTAGTCGAACGCCGCGACGCCCAGCACCGCGACGATGCTCACCGCAAGGTAGATTGACTGCGCGCCCCACAGAGGGTTGTTCGGCGGCCGCGACGCGCTGACCAGGTTGTAGATGCCGACGAACGCGGTCAGCACCGTCGCGCCGACGAGCACCCACGGCACGTTGATCAACATCCGCCGTTCGACGCGCAACGCCATCAGTCGACCTTCTCAGGCAGCGGCGGAGGCGGAGGAATGTCGGCCAGCTGCGACGGGCCCGCGTCGATGACGAGAGGAACTGCCAGCTGCGGAAGCTCGGGCGCAGGCAGCTGCACCGGCGGAGCGACTGGCACAATCGGTTGGCTCGGCTTCACCACCGGCGGCCCCTGCCACCCCGGCCCGAACGCATTGCCGTCCGACTTCTTCAAGTCGAAGTACTTCTGAATCACCGCCGCAGCGGCCGGGGCTGCCTCGCGCCCACCGAAGCCGCTGTGCTCGTTGAGCACCACCACCGCCACCTCGGGATCTGACGCCGGCGCGAACGCCGCGAACCAGGCGTGGTCGCGCTCGAGGTACGGCAGCTGTTCCTTCTTCAAGCGAACCGCGCCAAGCCGCATCACCTGCGCCGTGCCCGTCTTGCCGGCGACCACCACGTCCTTCAGCCGCGCGCGGCTCGCCGTGCCTCCTGGCTCGTGCACGACCGCCGTCAGCGCGTCGACGATCAGCTGGTGCTCCTCGGTGCTCATCTCGATCTGCCGCACCAGCTTCGGGGTGAACTCTTCAATCGTCTCACCCGACGCCGATTCCACGCGCCGCACCACCTGCGGGGTGAACACCTTGCCGCCGTTTCCCAGCGCCGAATACATCACCGCCATCTGCAGCGGCGTCACGTTCACGTCGCCCTGACCAATCGACGTGTTGAGCACCATGCCCTTGGCGAAGCCGCCCGGGGTGACCCTGTTGTGGTACGCGGTGTCGGGGATGATGCCGGGCACTTCGGCGGCGATGTTGAGGTTGGTCACCGCCCCCAATCCGAGCTCGCGTGCTTCCTTCGCGATCGGGTCGATGCCGATCACGTCACCCATTCGGTAGAAGTAGACGTCGCAGCTCATCTGCAGCGCCTTGCGCGCGTCCATCGGGCCGTGGCCGCGTTCGAGGTCGCAGCGCCAGGTGCGATTGCCCAGCCGGTAGCCGCCGGGGCAGTTGACGCTGGTGTGCGGCGTGAAGGATCCGGAATGCAGGCCCGCCAGCAGGGTGATCGGCTTGAAGGTCGAGCCCGGGTGGTAATGCTCGGCGACGGCGCGGAAGACCATCGGCTGCAGTGGGTCTTTCTGAAGCTTCGCGAGCTGCTGCGAGCTGACGCGGCCCGTCATCATGTTGGGGTCGAATGACGGCCGCGACACCATCGCGAGGATGAAGCCCGTCTTCGGGTCGAGCACCACGATGCTGCCGGCGGCGCCGGGAAACACGCGCTCGGCTTCGGCCTGCAGGCGGCCGTCGATGCTCAAGACGACGTTGTTGCCCGGTCGCGGAATCACCTCGGCCGCCTTGTCGACGATGATGTTGCCGTTCTCGCGCATCACCTCGCCACGCGCGTTGACGACTTCCTTTCGCAGCCCGTCTTGCCCGCGCAGCGTGTTCTCGAACCTGTGTTCGACCCCGCGGCGGCCGATGTAGTCGCCCAGGGCGTACGGCGTGCGGTCGCCCTTTTTGGCGTTGATCTCTTCTTGCGTGACCTCGTTCATGTACCCGAGCGCATGCGCGAGCGCGTCGTGAATCGGGTAGTTGCGGTGCGGCACCGGCTCGAGGTCGACGCCCGGCAACAGGTGAAGCCGCGCGTTGATGCGATCGACCTCGTTTCGATCGAGATCCACCTGAACCACCATCGGCTGGTAGCGCTGCGGGCCGTGCGCCGCTTTCAGCCGCCCTTCGATCGTCGTCAGCGCCAGCTCGTCCCAGCTCAAGATGTCGGCCAGCTCGGGCAGCACATCGGCGTAACATTTTTGACAGAACGCAGGCGTGATCGAGACGTCGAACGACGGGCGGCTGTCGACCAGCACTTCGCCGCGGCGATCTTTGATGAGGCCCCGCGGCGCGCGAACCCGAACGTCCTTGAATTGGTTGTCCGTCGACAGCGAGAGGAACTCGTCGTACCGCACGACCATGAGGCGGTAGAGGTTCAGCGCGAGGATGAAGAGGCCCAGCAGGAAGAAGGCGCCCAACCAGAGGAAGCGCGTTCGCAGCTCACGGCCTTCGGTGTTTCGTCCCAGCTCCACTACAGCAGCACTCCCGTCGCCGGGCGGTCATGCCCCGGGTCCAGCTTCATCAGCAGTGGCCACAGCAGCAGGCCCGTCGCGGTCGAGAGCGCAATCTGCAGCGGCACGCCCGACAGGGTGGCGACGGCTCCGCCGCCATTGAGCGACGTGAGCCACGAGAAGAAGACAGCGAGCAGGGCGTGGCCGAAGGTGGCAGTTCCGGTGAGCGCGGCGTAGACGAGCCGCGCGCGCGCATCGACGAACGAGGCCAGCAGGCGCACCAGCAGGAAGACGAGCACCGCGAGAAAGGGATACAGGCCGGTGGGCCGCCCGGTGAACACGTCGAGCAGGTAGCCGATGCCGAACGCGGTCACCGCACCTTCGAGGGTGTTGGCGCGCAACCCCAGGAAGACGACCAGGGCAAGCGTCACGTCGATGCGCGTCACCGAGAAGCCGAACACCTTCACCGCCACCGACTCGACGCACAGCATCACCAGCGACAGCGCGAGCATCACCGCGATTCTCATGGCCGCCCCTTTACCGGCGCCGCGAGCACGGTGGTGGGCAGCGGGACGACGAGCACTTCTTCGACGCGCCGCAAGTTCACCGCCGGCACCACGCTGGCCGAAAGGAACATGCCGCCCGACACGAGCTTCACGTCCTCGATCTTTCCAATCACGAGGCCCTGGGGAAACACGCCGTCGGTACCCGAGGTGATGACCAGGTCGCCTTCGAGCACGTCGTCGCCGCGGCCCGCATTCTCGAGCGCAAGCGACTTGCCGTCACCCACGCCGACTGCGGTGGCGCGCACGCGTGAACGTTGAAGCGTCACGCCGATTTTGCTCTGCGGGTCCGACACCAGCATCACTTCCGCGCTGCCGCCCACCGAAGAGACGACCTGGCCGACCACCCCTTCGGGCGTCACCACCGGCATGCCTTTGCGCACGGCGTCGTCTTCGCCGCGGTTGATGCGCATCGACAGGAAGTGCGGCGAGAGGTTGATGCCAACGACGCGCGCTGCGACTTCGATTTCGGGCGTGGCTTCGACGTAGCCGAGCATCGCTTTGAGCCGGACGTTGGCGCCTTCTGCTTCCTTGAGTGCGTGCAGCTCGGCGCGTGTTTCGGCGAGGTCGGTGCGGCACGACAACGCTTCCTCGTGCGACCCGCGCAGCGCGACATAGCCAGCCACACCGTTGCCAATGCCATTCGTGATCGACGTCAGCGCGTCTTGAACCGGAGCCGCAATGCCGAGCACGGCCCGGTCGACGAAGTTCGGATCACGGCCCCGGTGGCCAGAAGAGAGGTACGTCACCATGGGGTAGAGAAGCAGCGCGGCGACAATCAGCACATCGCGGTAGCGCTTGAGCAGGGAGAACATCAGATCCCTTGCATGTTCAGTGGGCAGATCCTACAGGTCAAGTCCACAACCCATGGCAAATCCCGTCGATTCCAAGCGGCTGTTCTCTTACGTGTTCATCTTCGTCCTCGCGCTGCTGTTCGCGGTGCAGTGGGGCCCCGGCTCGAAGGGCTGCACGGCAGGCACCGCCGAGACCAAGTCGGACATCGCCGCGACCGTGAATGGCAAAGAGATCCCCACCCGGGAATTCAGCCAGGCGTACTCGAACGAGCTCAACAACTTCCGTTCGCAGGGGATGACGGCCGAGCTCGCCCGCCAGTTCGGCCTGCCCCGCCAGGTGATTGACCGCCTCGTGAACTTCGA
>JAYUXE010000761.1:0-4024 GCA_043753165.1 Archangiaceae bacterium
GCCGAGCCCGAGTCGCTGTCGAAGGACGCGACGTACACCGCGTCGATCGATCGGTTGCCGAAAGACCGCGATCTCGTGCTGCGGCTTCCGGCTGGCTCTCCCGCGCTTCGGGGTCCGGTCTCGGCCGTCACCGCGGCGCTCGCGCTGCGCCCCGAGGCCATCACGCTCACCGCCGACGCCGCGTGGTCTGGCGATCCAAAGGCGCTCGCGCTGCTGCTGAAGCAATCGGGGCCTGACCTGCTGGGCTACCTGCCCGGCGACGCGTGGCTGGTCGCGAAGTTCGCGGGCGACCCGATGCTGCTGGGGCCGTGGATCGAAAAGGTCGAGCCGAACCTGAAGCAGGCCTTCACCGAAGCGGGGTTCGACGTCGACGCCGAGGTGCTCGCGAACTTGAAGGCCGGCTCGCTGGCGGGCCTGTCGCTCGCGCCGAACGTGAAGATGACGGGCATGCCCGAGCTCGACCTGCGCAGCACGAACCCCTTCAACTACGTCCATCTTTCCGGAGCGACCCAGGTGAAGGACGCGGCGAAGGCCGGCGCGACGCTTGAAAAGTTCACGGTGCTCGCTCCGAAGCTGGGCTCGCAGATGGCGAAGTCCGATCGCAACGGGCAGCCGGTGTACCTGACGAGCTACGCGGCGGGCGAAGGCGTGCACTTCGCGGCGAAGGGGTCGAACGTGTTCTTCGCGTCGCCCGCGGCGCGGCTCGATGCGCTGCTCGCGTCAGACGGCAAGGCGACCCCGGTGGCGAAGCCCGCGCTGAAGGAAGTGCTCGATGGCCGCGCGCTGACGGTGGTGGTCGACCTGCAGAAGCTGGCCGCGGCGGTGCGCGAGCTGCCGAGCGCGGCGTGGGGCATCGGCGGGTTTGCGATCAAGGCGACGACGTTGCGGTGGCTCGACGCGACGGCCGACCTCGAGGCCATCACCGCGGGGCTCGAGTCGAAGCAGGGCTCGATTCAGGCGCAGCTGGTGCTCGCGTTGACGCCGCCGGCCCAATGATCGAAGCGAAGGCGCTGCGCCGCACCTACCAGGACGGCGAAGGGCACACGCTCACGGTGCTCGATGGCGTCGACCTGTCGATTGCCGCGGGCGAATTCGTCGCGATCATGGGCCGCAGCGGCAGCGGCAAGTCGACGCTGCTTCACATTCTCGGCGGGCTCGACGCCGACTACGCGGGCGAGGTCACCGTCGCGGGCAACCGGCTCACCGGCATGACCGATGCCGCGCTGTCGCGCTTTCGCAACCAACAGGTCGCGTTCGTCTTCCAATCGTTTCACCTCGTCCCCGGCCTCAGCGCCGCCGACAACGTGGCGCTGCCGGCGTTCTTCGGTGGAGACTTGTCGGACGAAGCCGTGAAGGCGCGCGCCCACCAGGCCCTCGAAAGGGTGGGGCTCAAGGCGAAGGTCGACCGGCTTCCCGCGCAGCTCTCGGGTGGTGAACGTCAGCGGGTTGCGATTGCGCGCGCGCTGTTCACCCAGCCCAAGGTCTTGTTCTGCGACGAGCCGACGGGAAACCTCGACGGCGCGACGGGCAGTGAAGTGATTTCGCTGTTCACGCAGTTGAACGCCGAAGGGCTGACGGTGCTCGCGGTGACGCACGAAGAACGCGTGAGCGCGGCGGCGAAGCGCGTGCTGCACCTGAAAGAAGGGAAGCTCGCGTGAAGCAGGGGGCGCTGTTCAAGCTGGTGCGCCTGTCGATTCGCCGCGACCGCCGTGGAGCGGCCTCGAGCGTCTTCGGCGTCGCCATCGGCATCGCCTCGCTCGTCTTCTTCGTCGCCCTCGGCCTCGGCATCTCGCGCGTTGTCCGCGAGAAGGTCTTCCCCATCGAGGCGCAGCTGGTGGAAGTGGTGCCGCCGCAGGTGACGCTGGGCGGGATGCTGGGCGGAAAAATCGACCAGGCCGCCGTCGACCGCATGCGCGCCCTGCCGGGCGTGACCGAAGCGTTCCGCAAGATGAGCCTGCGGGTGCCCGCGGTCAGCCGGTACAACGGTGATTTCTTCGGGGCGAAGCTCTACCTGGGCATCGAAGTCATTGCCGTCGGCGTCGACCCAGGCCTGGTGAAGGGCGACGTTCAGCTGGGCGAATTCGTGGACCCGAAGCCGGGCGACCCGATTCCCGCGCTGCCCGCGTCGCGGCTGCTCGAGATCTACAACAAGACGTTTGCCCCGGCGCGCGGGCTGCCGCAGCTGTCGCCGACGATGGTGGTGGGCTTTGGCTTCCCGATCGAGATTGGAAAGTCGTTCGTCACTCAGACGACGACCGGCACCGTCACCAGTGGGTCCCTGCAGATCGTCGGCGTGTCCGACCGCGGGCTGCTTGCCGGCCTGACGATTCCGCTCGCCAGCGCGATTCGTTTGAACGCTGCGGCCGGCATGGATTCCCAGACGTTCACGGCGGTGACGCTGCAGGCGAAGGACGCGTCGGCGGTGCCGGGCCTCGTTGCGGCGGTGAAAGAGATGGGCTTTCGCGTCGACGATCAAGAACGGCGCATGGCCGAAAACGCGGGCGCGGCAGTCACCGTGACGACGCTGGCGATGGGCCTGCTGTCGGCGCTGATCTGTCTGCTCGCGGCGATCAACATCGCGCACGCCCTGTCGGCCTCCGTTCGCGCGCGCAGCAAGGAGCTCGGGGTGATGCGTGCGGTCGGGGCGAGCAAGGCCGACGTGCGCGGGCTGGTGTTGATGGAAGCCGCGACGCTGGGCCTCATCGGCGGGGTCGTCGGCACCGTGCTCGCCGTCGCCGCCACGATCGCGCTCGACCTGGCGGCCGCGAAGCTGCTGCCGCAGTTCCCCTTCAAGCCCGACACCTTCTTCCAGCTTCCGTGGTTCCTGGTTGCCGGGGGCATGGCGCTGGGCGTACTCAGCGCTCTGGTGGGC
Source organism: Archangiaceae bacterium (assembly GCA_043753165.1). Lineage (GTDB taxonomy): Bacteria > Myxococcota > Myxococcia > Myxococcales > Myxococcaceae > JAGSPQ01. The sequence goes on from JAYUXE010000761.1 coordinate 2,873, forward strand.
GCCTGGTTTCCCAGCCGCCGCGCCGCATCGTTGGACCCCGCGAGGACCCTGGCCGGATGAACGTGCGCGCCGCTTTGATCGTCAACGGCCTGTGCGCCCTGCTGCTGGCCTGGCTGTATGGCGGCGACGCGCTGGACTCGGTGCGGGCGCAGTCGGCGGAAGTGTCGGCGTACCTCGAGCCGCCCAACCTGGTCTTCGCCCTGTTGGCCCTGGTCGCCACTGCGGTCGGCTTCGGCGCCACGGTGATGGGGTTCGTGCAGAAGAAGGAAAGGGGCTGGCGCGGCTTCCGGCTGATGCCCATCGTCCTCGTCGTCGTCCTGTTCATCGACCTCTTCTTCTTCAGCGCGTCGAAGTCACCGCTGAGCGCCGCAGATCGCACCGCGCTGACGGTGCAGAGCTTCGCCGAAGCCGCGAGCCAGGCGTCGACCCCCGAGAAGCTGCCCACCTCTCCGCGTGAACTGCAGACGATGGTCGAGCAGTTCGGAGCGCCCCCCTACCTGCTGCAGGGCCAGCCCGCGAAGTCGTGGACGGTGGCGGTGCGCGAAGGCTGCACGGGCCCGGTGAACGCGCTGAAGGGCGAGCCGCTGGGCACGCTGTTCTACTGCCTGGCCGCCGACCAGAAGTCCGCCTGGATCACCGCCGTCGCCCTGCCGCTGGGCACCTTCTTCGGCGCGCCGCAGCTGTTCGGCCGCGTGGGCGAGCCGGTGGTGGGGATGGCGTCGGTGCGGCCTTCCGACGACGGTTCTGAAGGCGCGACCGACGAGGAACCGCTGGTGGCCGAGCCGCCGTGGCTGCAAACTCCTGATTCCGGTCGTTGACGGTGTTTGAGCCGGGTCGATAGATTCGTCAGTCGTTTCGCTTCGTTCCCCTTCAAGGCCCAATCTCCCGAACTTGAACGCCCCCAAGAGAAACCCGATTCCCTTCGGGAAGTACCTGCTCCTCGACCGGGTCAACATCGGCGGCATGGCCGAAGTGTGGCGCGGGAAGACCTTCGGCGCCGGTGGCTTCGAGCGCGTGGTTGCGATCAAGCGGATTTTGCCGAACATCGCCGAGGACGAAGAGTTCATCTCGATGTTCATCGACGAGGCGAAGATCACGGTTCAGCTGAACCACGCCAACATCGCGCAGGTCTACGAGCTGGCGCAGATCAGC
>JAYUXE010000762.1:0-19089 GCA_043753165.1 Archangiaceae bacterium
GCGGAAAACGGCGAGCTCGACACGCCGGCCGGCATTGAGAAGCAGGCCAGACGGCTGCTCGCCTCGCCCCGCGCGCAAGCAGCAGCCACCGATTTCTTCTCGCGCTACTTCACCCTCGATGCGCTCGCCCGCGTCGAGAAAGACGTCGCGCGGTTTCCGTCGTGGGTGCCCCGGCTGCAGACGTCGTGGAAGCAGTCGATGCAGCTCTACTTCGGCGAAGTGGCGAAGCCGGGCGGTACGCTCGCCGGGCTGCTCTCGACCCCCGCGCTGTACGTCGACAGCACGATGTCGATGTACTCGCCCAACGCGTCGACTGAGTTTCAGCGCGTGACGATGACGGCCGCCGGCCGCAGCGGAGTGCTCGCCCAGCCCGGCCTGCTTGCCCGCCTCGCCAGCCCCGACCAGGGCTCGCCCGTGCGCCGCGGCGTCTTCGTGTTCGACCGTCTGCTCTGCCAGGCGCTGCCCCTGCCGCCCCCGGAAATCGACACCACGCCGCCGCCGCCGAAGCCGGGCGCCACCACGAGAGAACGGTTTGCCGTTCACGGCACGACGGCCGGCTGCACCGGCTGCCATGAACGCATCGACCCGATGGGCTTCGGCTTCGAGCACTTCGACGGTATGGGCGTGTACCGCGACAAGGAAGAAGGCAAGGACATCGACAGCAGCGGCGCCGTCATCGGTACCCGCGACTCCGCGCTGCGCGGCGCTTTCGACGGCGTCGACGGGCTGTCGACGAAGCTCGCGAAGAGCCGGCAAGTCCACGACTGTCTCTCGTCGCAGTGGTACCGCTGGGCGCTGGGCCGGGTCGAAGCGGAAAGCGATGCGTGCGCGCTCGACAAGATTCAAGCGAAGTTCTTCGACACCAGCGGCAGCTTCGAAGAGCTGCAGTTGGCGATCGTCGGCTCGGACGCCTTCCGGTTCCGGTCAGGAGGCAACCCATGAAGCTCACCCGGCGTTCGTTGTTCCGTGCGGCCGGCGGCCTCGCCTTCGCGGTGCCGTGGCTCGAGTCGGTGGCGCAGACGGCCGCTCCGAAGCGGTTCATCTCGCTCTACCACCCGAACGGCGTTCACACCGCGGCCTGGGCGCCGACGGTCACTGGCAGCGACTTCACGTTCGGCTCGTCTCAGACGGCGCTCGCTCCGTTCAAGAGCGACCTGATGTACCTGCAGAACCTCGACTTGAAGAGCGCCTTGAGTGGCGCGGGCGAGCAGCACCAGCGCGGACTCTGCGGTCTGCTGACGGGGCGGAAAATCGAAGCGGGCACGTTCACCGGCAACGACGGCACGACGGCGGGTTGGGCCAGCGGCATCTCTCTTGACCAGGAGCTCGTCTCTGTCGTGGGTGAAGGCGCGCGCGTGGCGAGCCTGCAGCTGGGCGTTCACGCGGCCGAACGCGACGTCAGCGGTTGCTTGAGCTACGCGGGCGCGGCGACCCCGCTGCTTCCCCAGGGTGACCCGCGCCTCACGTTCGCGCGCCTGTTCGACATCAACCCGATGCCGAACGACATGGGCGAGCCGCTGCGCAAGCGGCGGGCGTCCGTGCTCGACGCCGTGCGCGAGCAGTTCGGCTTCATGAAGAACCGCGTCTCGGCCAGCGATCGCGTCGCGCTCGACACGCACCTCGAACGCGTTCGCCAGCTCGAGCTTCGTCTGACTGCGCTGCCCCTGCCCCTGCGGTGCCAGTCGGCGCCGCAGCCTCCCGTGGTCGCGTGGGAAACCGAAAAGGCGATGCCGGACGTCGCGAAGCTTCAAATCGACCTGCTGGCCCTCGCGCTCGCCTGCGACCTCACGCGCGTCGCGACGATGATGTTCTCTGACGCGAAGAACCACATCGCGCTGCCGTTCATCAACGTGTTCGGCGACGTGCACAACATCTCTCACCTCTCGAACCTCGACCCGAACCGCGAAGACCTGGCCAAGCGCGACAAGTGGCAGGCCGAGCAGCTGGCGTACCTGCTGAACAAGCTGAAGACGACCACCGAAGGGGCAGGTAACCTGCTCGACAACACGCTCGTTCTCTGGGGCAGCGAGGTCGCCGAAGGAAACGATCATTCGCACGACGACATGCCTTTTCTCGTCGCGGGCCACGCCACCGGTTGGCAGATGGGCCGCGTGGTGAAGACGCCCACCGCGCGTCCGCATAACGACCTGCTGATTTCGATTCTTCAGGGCTTCGGCGGCACGCAGACGATGTTCGGCGACCCGGCGTACGTCACCGGGCCCATCGCCGGCCTCTAGCTGGTCACCACCAGCACCACCAGCTCGACGATTCCGACGAACGTCATGCACAGGCCGACGATCGGCCGCCACCGCACCGCACGCGCTGGGCCGTCTTTCGCTCTGACGATCGCGATGATGTTCACCGCGATCGACGCGAGAATCAGCACGGGAAGCGGAATCACGCACAAGCAACCGACCACCAGCCCCGTGGTCTGCAGCCGGGTGGCCGAGTACTGCTTCATCGGCTTCATCTTTTGATCGCGAAGCCCCCAGCAGCCCGGGCACATCGGCACGGCTTCGGGCCGCGTTCGGCGCGCGCAGTCTTCGCAAAAGAAGCTGCCGCAGCGATGGCAGGTGTAGCGCGCGCCGACGGCCGGGTGGGTCGGGCAGCGCGCTTCCGTCACGCCGACAGGGACGCGCCGCGGCGCCCGCCTCCGTCGAGGTGCTGGCGAATGGCCGCTGCCGCTGCGTCCGACTTGATCTTCAGGTCGATGCGACCGTCGGCAATCTTCAGGCACGTCGGCCCGCGACCTTTGAGGAACCTGATGCCGACGAAGATGGGCAGGGCGATGGCGGCGAGGATGAGCACCGCTCCGAGCGCGGGCACGTTGTTTCCGAGCGCTGCGATTCCCGCGCCCAGCAGCACCAGCGCGCCGAGCACGCTCACGATCATCAGCAGCTTGCCCTTCTGCCACGCCACCCACGCCTCTTCGGTGAAGGGCAGCTCGCCCTTCGCGCGGCGCATCAGCACCGTCATCAGGATGATCATGAGCAGCGGAATGACGCCGAACGCGCCAATCCACCGCGGGTACCACTGAAACTTCACCGGCTTGAAGCTGACGTTCTGCGTGCTGCCCGTCACGACGCAAACCTTCGGCAGGTCGAACGACGTCATCTCGTTTTCAGGAATCGACAAGGTGGCCATGGTGCGGGTTCCCTATTCGAAGTTCAGCGCGCGCTCGAAGTCGGCCGGGTTGCTGGCGGCGGACCTCGCGGTCTCGATGTTGATGACCTTTTCTTTGTAGAGGTCGCTCAAGTGCTGGTCGAAAGACTGCATGCCGTAGTTCGACCTGCCCTTTTCAATCACGTCCTTCAGGCCCACCGTCTTGTCCGCGGCGCGGATGTATTCGCGGATGGTCTGCGTCTGCACCATGATCTCGAGCGCGACGACCCGACCCTTGCCGTCGGCGCGCGGCAAAAGACGCTGCGACACCGACGCCATCAATGAATCGGCCAGGCGCAGGCGCACCATCTGCTGCTCGTCGGCGGGGAAGACCGAGACGAGCCGGCTGATTGTTTTCGCTGCGTCGGTGGTGTGCACGGTGCTGAGCACGAGGTGGCCCGTCTCGGCCGCCTTCAGTGCGATGTCGATCGTCTCGGTGTCGCGCATCTCGCCGACGAGGATGACGTCGGGGTCCTGCCGCAGCGCCGCGCGCAGGGCCACGCTGAACGTCGAGGTGTCGGTGCCAATCTCGCGCTGAGAGATGGAAGACTTGATGTTCTTGTGGAGGAACTCGATCGGATCCTCGATCGACAAGATGTGCAGCGACTCGTTGCGGTTGATGTGGTCGACCATCGCCGCGAGGGTGGAGCTCTTTCCAGAACCGGTCGCTCCGGTGACGAGGACGAGGCCGCGTTCATAAGAGGCGATCTTCTTCAGCACCGGCGGCAGCTTCAACCCGTCGATGGTCGGCACCTCGCTGGGGATGATGCGCATGATGACGGACAGCGAGTTGCGCTGCTTGTAGACGTTGGCGCGGAAGCGCGCGACGCCCGGCACCGAGTACGAGACGTCGTATTCCTGCATGGTATCGATCTGCTTCTGCACCTCGGCCGGCAGCAGCGCGAGCGCGATCGATCTCGTGTCGTCGACGCTCAGCCGTTCGCCCTTCAGCGTCCGCAAGAGCCCGTTCACCCGGTACGTCGGGGGGTCGCCCGGCCGGAAGTGGATGTCGCTCGCGCCATTCTGCGAGCCCAGGGTGAGCAGGCGGTTCATCGTCTCGCGATCCAAAGACTCACCTCGTCGAAGGTTTCAAGACCCGACAGGCTGACACCCCGGGCCATGTCGCAGCCAGCGCTCCTTTTGATGATGACGCCTACACGCCTGGCCAGCGATGTTGCCCGCCACCTTCATGGGCAGGCACGTTCGAGGCACGTTGTTCGTCGACTACGTTCGGATGCTGCGCGCCCGGAAGGATCTCGTCTGGTCGAAGCGGTTGCCACCTGACGACGTCGCGTACCTCACCACAGCGATCGTCCCCGACCAGTGGTACCCGATGGAGACGTTCGAACGTTTCGGCATTCAGATTCTCGAGGTCGTCGCCGGCGGTCACCGCGAGCTCGTGCAGGAATGGGGCAGGTCGTCGATCGATGGCCTGAAGATTGTTCACCCCGAGCTGATCAGCGAAGGCGACGTGCGCGAGTCGCTGATGAAGTTCCACGTGCTGCGCAACGGCTTCTTTGACTACCCGGCGCTGACGGTGTGCGGCATCAACGACGGCGAAGCGAGCCTCGAGATTTCCTACCAGATGGGGGCGGTCGCCGAAGAGGCCGCGTCGCTGCAGACGATGGGCTTCTTCGAACGCCTGCTCGAGCTCGCTGGAGCGCGCCGCAGCCGTGTCTGGTTCGGCACGCAGTCGTGGACGGGCGCCGCCGTGACGACGCTCGACATGACCTGGGAATAGCGGTGGAAGTGGAAGCCGACAGTGCGTGGGCGCATGTCGCCGTCGGCCGGCCGGTGCGGGGTGAGTTCACCTACCGGGTGCCCGAAGGTCTGCGTGGGAAGCTGCAGCCCGGCCAGCGCGTGCGCGTGCCGTTCGGGCGGCAGTCGACGCTGGGCTTTTACCTGGGGCCGGCGAAGGAACCCGCGGCAGAGATCGTCAAGCGCGCGAAGTCGATTGAGAGGCCGTTGGAAGAGACCGCCGCGCTGACGCCCGACCTCGTCGAGTTGTTGCGATTTGCGGCCGCGCACTACCGGTACCCTCTGGGCGAGGCGATGCGCGGCGCGATGCCGCCCGGGTTGTCGAAAGACGACGATGGCAGGGAAGCCAAGCCCGATCTGACGTGGTGGGCCGAAGCCGTGCCGGGCGCGGATCTGGCGAAGCTGGGCCGGGCTCCCGCCCAACACGCGACGCTGTCGTATCTATTGGCCGTCGGTGGCCGCGCCCTCGTCGAAGAAGTGGCGCACGCGATTCCCGGCGCCAAAGCGACGCTGAAGATTCTCGCCACGAAGGGGTTTGTCGTCCTCGATTCACAGGAAGTGGTGCACGGCGTCCGGTCGGGGCTCGAGTCAGGCCGGCCCGCGAAGTTGACGGACGAACAGGCGACCGCGGTGACAGCGCTGACTGCGGGGCTCGAGGCGGGCGGCTTTCAGACGTACCTGCTGCACGGGGTCACGGGCAGCGGGAAGACCGAGGTCTACCTTCGGCTGGTCGAACGCGCATTGGAGCTCGGGAAAGGCGCGCTGATTCTGGTTCCCGAGATCGCGTTGACGCCGCAGCTGGTCGGGCGTTTCAAGAGCCGCTTCGGGCCGCAGATTGCCGTACTTCACTCGGCGCTGAAGGATCGCGAACGGCTTCGGCACTGGCAGCTGCTTCGCAACGGCACGATTCAGATTGCGGTAGGCGTGCGCAGCGCAATCTGGGCGCCGGTCGCGAACCTCGGCGTCGTCGTCGTCGATGAAGAGCACGACCCGAGCTTCAAGCAGGACGAGAAGCTGAAGTACCAGGCGCGCGACCTGGCGGTGGTGCGCGCGAAAAAGGCCGGCGCGTTGCTGGTGCTGGGCAGCGCCACTCCGTCGCTCGAGACGCTGGAAAACGCACGCAAGGGGCGGTACCAGACGCTGACGCTCGACCGCCGCGTCGACGATCGGCCGATGCCGCACATCGCGCTGGTCGACTTGCGCGTGGCCCGCCCGCGCGAGAAAGACCAGGAGCCGCCGGTGCTCTCGCCCGAGCTGAAGAACGCGATCGGCCAGACGCTGGACAAAGGGCAGCAGGTCATCTTGTTCTTGAATCGCCGTGGCCACAGCACGTTCGTGCTCTGCGAGGTGTGCGGCGAGAGCTTGAAGTGCCGCAACTGCGACGTGTGTCTGACGCACCACCTCAGCTCGCGGCGGCTGGTCTGCCACTACTGCAACGAGCATGTGTTTCTGCCGAACAACTGCCCGAAGTGCAGTGGGCCGCTGCTCCTGCTGGGCATCGGCACTGAGCGGGTCGAAGCGGAAGTGGCCGAGACCTTTCCGGGCGCGCGTGTGGCGCGACTGGATCGCGATGCGGCATCGAACAACGAACGGCTCACCGAGCTGCTGGCAGCGTTCGCGCGGCGGGAAATCGACGTGCTCGTCGGCACGCAGATGGTCGCGAAGGGGCACGACTTCCCGGGCGTGACGCTGGTGTGCGTGGTGCTGGCGGACTCGTCGCTGGCGCTGCCGGACTTTCGGGCGGCCGAACGAACGTTTCATCTGCTGACCCAGGTCGCGGGCCGGGCAGGGCGGGGGAAGGATCCGGGCCGCGTGCTGGTGCAGTCGTACCACCCGGAATCGGAAGCGGTGTCGCGCATGCTGCACAGCGATTTTTCGGGCTTTGCCGAGAACGAGCTGCGGCGGCGGAAGATGCTCGGCTGGCCGCCGTACACCCGAATGGCAATGGTGCGGCTCGAAGGCGAAGACGCGAACCTCACTGCGGCGATTGCGAAGCAGCTCGGAAACGCGATGGCGCAGCGGCTGCCGCCGGCGTCCGTCGGCGTGCGGTTGTTGGGTCCTGCGCCCGCGCCGCTGGCGAAAATCAAAGGGAAGACCCGCTGGCAGATCGTGCTCAAGGGGCCGACCCATGCATCGCTGGCAGGCCCGCTGGATGCCGCCGAGCTGCTGATGCCCGAGCTGCCGCAGTCGGTGAAGGTGGTGGTCGACGTCGACCCCGGCGCGATGCTCTAGCCGCCAAACTCACGACGCGGTGCGTTGAGAAATGCCGGGGAAGCCTCGTCCAACCACCCGCCAGGATTCCCTTTTGACCCTTCGATCGAATTCGATCGAAGATTCACGACGCACTGCGTCGCTCAAAGTGCTGCACTAACGCGCCGCGTCAGAATAATCGAATTCGATCGAATGGCTAGGAACGCGCACGGCCGAGGGCGACTGATAACGCGCTGCGGCGATTGATCGAATTCGATCGAATGTCCCGCCACGCGGGAGGCGGGGCGAAGTAACGCGCTGCGGCGGATTCGATCGAATGCCTTCAGGAGGCGACCGGGGCGAACGCAATGACGCTGTAGGCGATCGCCTCGACTTTCCCCAGGTTCGCGTATTGGTGTTTCTGATTCCCGCGGAACACCACCACGTCACCTGCCTCGAGGTGCCACGTGGCGCCGCCGACCACGAGCTCGACCTCACCGCGTTCGCAGGTCAGGTACTCGCGGGTCCCCTCAGTATGGGGAATGCCCGTCATGCGCGCGCCGGGCGGCAGCTGCAGGCGCTCGAGGTCCAGGCCCGCCAGCGTCTCGGGCAGCAGCCGGCGCACCAAAACGTCGCCCCGCTTCCGAACGACCAGGTCCTTCGCCTTCACGTGCTTCACCGGGCTCCGCGCTGGCGCCAACAACTCTTCGAGCCGAACCTGCAGCGCGTTCGCGACCTTGATCAACACCGCGAGCGTGGGATTTCCGGCGCCCGACTCGAGGTGCGTCCACGTGGCGCGGGGGACTCCGGCGAGCTTCGAAATCTGCGCCTGCGACAAACCCCGCGCTTCACGCAAGCGGCGCAGGTTGTCGGTCAGGTGAACGCGCTCGTCGGTCATTTTCGAGGGAGATAGCCCGAACGGGATTACGGTGCGTCCTCCTCTCCGATGATTTTGCCTCTGGCTGAACCCCTCGTCTTCGGCGAGGCAAATGGGTTGATGGGCTGGGTCCACCCCGCGGCTGCGCAGCAAGCGCGTGACCTCGGCGTCGTCGTGTGCGCCCCGCAGGGGTACGACAGCCTCTGCGTCCACTGGGGGCTGCGCCTCTTGGCCGAACGCCTAGCCACCGCCGGCTTCCCCACCGTTCGTTTCGACTACGCCGGCACCGGCGACTCGCTGGGCGACGACCGCCAGCCCGACCGCGTCACCGCCTGGCTCGCGTCCATCCACGCCGCCGTCGCGCTGCTCAAAGAAAAGACCGGCGTTCACCGCATCGCCCTGCTCGGCCTTCGCCTCGGAGCGACCCTCGCCGCCGCCGCCGCCTCCGACCGTTCAGACATCGAAGCGCTGGTCATGTACGGCCCATCTATGAGTGGGCGCACCTACGTTCGCGAACAGAAGGCGCTGGGCAGCACGCGCCACCCCGATGATCCTGTCGACGACACCGGGAACCCGAACGACGTGCTGATGGCAGGCTGGCTCATCACCGAAGAGACCGCCACCGCGTTGGGAAAGCTCGACGTCGCAAAGCTGCAGAAGCGGCCCGCGAACGACGTGTTGATTCTGCACCGCGAAGATTTCCCCCTCGATGAACGGCCCCAGAAGAACCTCACCGCGCTCGGCGCCGATGTCACTGCTGCGAAGACCCAGGACTGGGTGGGGTTCATGCAGGACGCGCTGACGTCGAAAGAGCCCACGCGCGACTTCGAGACCATCACGCAGTGGTTGTTGCAGCGGTCGAAGAAGGCGGAAGCGCCGAGGCAGGTTCCTTCGCTGGCCATCTTGAAGGGTGACGACTTCATCGAAGAACCGCTGTGGTTCTCGAGCCCGTCGCTGTTCGGCGTCTTCACGACGGCGAAGAAGCCGGCTCCGGGCAAGCCCCTTCTCGTCTTCCTCAACACGGCGGCGAACCACCACATCGGCCCGCACCGTTCGACTGTCGAGCTCGCGCGCATGCTGTCGACGCGTGGCATCTCTTCCTTCCGCCTCGATGCAGCGGGCCTCGGCGACAGCCCTGCGCGACCCGGCCGCGTGCAGAACGGCGTGTATTCGATGCAGGCGACGCAGGACGCCGAGGCGGCGATCGATTTCGTCCATGCGCGCGGCTTCACGAACGTCTCGGTCGCTGGGCTCTGCTCGGGCGGGTACCTCGCATTCCACGCCTCGGCGCGCGACAAGCGTGTGAAGGCGATGGTGCTGATCAACCTGCAGCGCTTCATCTGGAAAGACGGCGACTCGCTGGACGTCGCGAGGCGCATGGCGGTGCCGTCGACGGGCACCTACCTGCAGCGTGCGTTGCTGCCCGAGACCTGGACGCGGCTCGTGAAGGGCGGCGTCGACGTGAGGCTCATCGGCACGGCGCTGGCGGCGCGTGCAGGGAAGCTGATTCGCGGCCGGTCGTCCGAGCTCTTGTCGCGCGTGCTCGGGCCGGCATTCGAGACGAACGAGGTGCCACGTGGCTTCCTGCAGATGCTCGCCCGAGGCACCCGCGTGTTGCTCGTGTACGGCGCGAGCGACGGTGGCCTCGATGAGCTCGCGCTGCACCTGGGCCCCAACATGCGGCGCCTGCGCGGGCACCCCAACGCAGAGCTCGCCTACCTGACTGGCAGCGATCACACGCTCACCACCCTCGAAGCGCGGCGGAACCTGCTCGAGTTGCTGACGAAGACCCTGCTCAAAGGTTGAGCTGTCAGCCTTCGGCCAATGTATTGGCCAAGCGGGCGACGCATCGGCAGGTGGCGCATTACTTCTCCATCCATGGAGAACAAATTGAACAACCTGAATGCCGTCGTCACCGGGGCGAGCCGCGGTCTGGGCGCAGCCCTTCTCGAAGCCCTCACCCAACACGGGTCGCGCGTCGTCGCCGTCGCCCGCCACCTCGAGCCGTTGCAGCCCCTGCTCGATCGCATCCGCGCCTCGGGCGGCATCGCCCACGCGGTGATTGCCGACATCGCCGACAAAGACGCGACGTACCGAATCGCGGGCGAAGCCCAGGCGCTGCTGGGACCCGTCGACCTGCTCATTCACAACGCAAGCACGTTGGGTCCGACGCCGCTGCCACTGCTGCTCGACACCGACTGCGAGTCGCTGCTGCAGGTGCTCGAGACGAACCTCGTCGGCGCCTTCCGCCTGACCAAAGCGCTGGCGGGGCCGATGGTGCTGCGTGGGCGCGGCACGGTGCTGCACGTCAGCTCGGACGCTGCGGTCGAGCCCTACCCGCGCTGGGGGGCGTACGGAATCTCGAAGGCAGCGCAGGACCACCTGTCGCGAATCCTCGCGGCCGAGCTCGAGGGCACGGGGGTGCGTGTTCTCAGTGTCGACCCCGGCGAGATGGACACCCGGATGCACCGCGACGCGCTTCCCGACGCAGATCCGGCGACGTTGCTTGCGCCGAGGACGGTCGCCCGGCGCATCGTGCGGCTGCTCGAAGACGAGAAGGTGAAGTCAGGAACGCGGGTCTCCGCGTCGCAGTGGGAGGTGCAGCCATGAACCGCGCAGACGTGAGGTTGCTGGTCGTCGAGTCCATGACCGTGGTGCCCTTCTCACGGCTCGCTTCGCTGCTGTCGCAGGGCGATGTGGTGGTGGTCAACGACGCGGCGACGTACCCCGCGTCCGTACCGGCCGAGGTGAATGGGGAGAACGTCGAGCTGCGGTTCTTCGACGCGGCCCCGTGGCAGGCGGTCGTGTTCGGCGTCGGCGATTGGCGAACGAAGACGGAAGACCGGCCTGTTCCCCCTCGCGTGGGGGTCGCCGCGACGCTGAAGATGGGTTCGCTCACCGCGCGGGTCCTCGCCGCCGAGTCGCGAAGAATTACGCTCGCCTTCGACGCGCCGGACGAGGCGGTGTGGGCGCACGTGTACGCGCATGGCGTCCCGATTCAGTACGCGTACCGGACGCAGCAGGACCCGCTGTGGGCGTTTCAGAACATCTACGCGGCGCGTCCGTGGGCGGCCGAGAACCCGTCGGCGGGGCGGCCGCTGTCGTGGGAATTGCTGCTCGACCTGCGGCGGCGTGGAGTGAAAGTCGAAGCGCTCACGCACGCGACGGGCTTGAGCTCGACGGGTGACGCCGCAATGGACGCGAGCCTTCCGTGGCCCGAGAAGTATGAAATTCCCGTCAGGACGGCGGCTGCGGTGCGCAGCGCAAACAGGGTCATCGCCGTAGGCACCAGCGTGATGCGTGCGCTCGAGAGCTCGGCGATGAAGCACGGAAGGGTGACGGCCGGAACAGGAACCGCGTCGCTGGTCATCGACGCCGACCACCAGCGGCGGGTGGTCGACGGGCTGGTGACGGGCATCCACTCACCGCAAGAATCCCACTACCGCCTGCTGCGTTCCTTCGTCGACGGCTCCACCCTGGACCAGGCGACGGCGTCCGCAAAGCTTGCCGGGCTGGTCGAGCACGAGGAAGGCGACGCGGCCCTGTTCCTGCCCCAGGCGAATAACGTCGGCCGCAATGTGGACCTGGGCCGAATGCTGTAGCTGAATGTTGTCTCTCAGATGCCCGCGCCGCTGCTTCTCGTCGACGACGATCTCGCCACCATTGCGCAGGTGAAGCGGCTGCTCGCGCGCGAAGGCTACGAGATGGTGCTCGCGACGAACGCCGCGGACGCGGTCATCGCGTGGGGCCACCACCTGCCACCGCTGGTGCTCATCTCCCCGAAGGTCGAATCGGATCGCGGCCGCATCGTGCTCGAAGAGCTGCGGCAGCACCCTGATGCGCAGCTGCTTCACGTGTTGCTGTTGGGCGAGACGATTCCGGGGTTCGGGTATCCAGTCGCTGCGCTGCCGCTGGACCCCGAGACGTTTGCGCAGACGGTGAACGAGCTGGTGCAGGGCACGTCGTCTTCTGACGGGTGGGAAGTGCGCGTGGCTGCGAGCTCGCGCACCGATGCGCTTCCGGCGTATGTGCCCGCGGCCGAGCAGAACGAAGAGCCGGACCCGTGGCGGGCGACGCGCAAGTCGTCGGTGCCGGGGCGCAGCGAGGAAACGCAGCTGTTCAGTACGCCCGACGCGGGCTCGCCGGCAGTCGACGCACCGGGGGATCTCGAGAGCGCGCTGTTCGGAGACCTCGAGGCGCAGGTGGCGCGCGAGGTCGAGGCGGAAGCGATGGCGTCGGTCGACGCGTCGCTGGCGCGCCTTCCCGTGGATCAAGAGCTGCAGGATCTCGAAGACGACGTGCGGGCCGAGGCCGCCCGACGAAGAGAGAAGCGGCAGGCAGCGGCGAACGTTCCAGCCGTCGGGCTGCCCACGCCGGATCGCCAGCCGCCCCCGGACGACTTGACGGCGTTCGACGAGCCCATCGTGACTTCGTCGGAAGATGAGGACGCCACCGCCGCGCGCCTGCTCGCGGAATTGCAGAAGGCGAAGGCGACGATGGCGCGCGCGGAACAGGCGGCGCGTGAGGCGATGCAGACGGCGGCGGCCGCGGCGCAACGAAAGATCGACGCCGATGTCTCCATTCAGCTCGAGCGCGAAGCAGCCCAGCACGCACTCGCCGAAGCCGAGGCGCAGATTGCAACCGAACGCACCGAACGCGAGCGGGCCGAGCATGACTTGCAGGAACGCGGCGAGTCGTCGGCCGGTGAAGCGCGCCAGCTGTGGACGGAGGTCGAACGCCTCGAAGCCGCGCTGACCGAGACGCACAACGCCCTGCAGGAACAGCGGGCGACGGGCACCGCGCTCGAAGCCGAGCTCGCAACCGCCAGAGAACGCGCCGCGGTCGCCGAGGCGCTGGAAGCCGAGCTTGCGACGGTGAGGGAACGTGCAACGGCGGCAGACACCTTCGAGTCCGAGCTGAAAGAACGTTCGGACGCGGCGACGGCGCTCGAGGCCGAGCTGGCCACGGTGAAGGAACGTGCGGAAGGCGCGGACGTTCAGCTCGGTCAGACGCGCGCGAGCGCCGCCGACGCATTGAAGGAAGCGAACGCGCGCATCGAAGACCTCGAGGCCGCTGTGACTGCCACGCGCACGTCGCAGGAACAGAGCGCCGGTGCCGCGGAAGACCTCGCCATTCGTCTGCAGCAGGCCCGCGAAAAATCGGCCGAAGCCGAGACGCTGCTTGCGACGGTGCGCGCCGAAGCGGCCGCGACGTCTGAACGGCTCGAGCGAGAGAAGGCCGAACGGATGGTGCTCGAAGACGAACGGACCCGGCTGGAAGAACAGCGCGCGGCGTTGGACGAGAAGCTGTCGACGCTCGGCACGCAGACCGACGAGCTCTCGACCGCCGCCCAGCGCGCGGCCGGCGATCTGCGCGAGGCAATCGAAGAAGCCGAACAATCGGAAGCCCGCGCGCAAGAGCTGCAGCGCGAGAATGACAAGGTCCAGGCAGAGGCCGCGGCCGCGAAAGCCGAAGCCGACACCCAACGTCAGCGCAGCGTCGAAGCCGAAGCGGGCCTCGCGCAGGTGAAGGCCGAGGTCGAGAAGCTGCGCGAGGACTTCACGGCCGCTCACGCCGCGCAGCGGAACCTCGAAGAAGCCCTGGAAGACGCGAAGGCGGCGAACCTCGAAGTGCGGACCCGCGCGGACGCTGCCGAGACGAAGGCGCGCGTCCTCGAAGAAAAGTCGGTGCTGCCGCTGAAGGTGCCGCACCGCGCGCCGCTGTCGGTGACGCGCTTTGGCCAGGTGGACCTGGGCCAGCTCGCGCGGCTCGTCGGGCAAATCGTCCTCGCCCGCGCCGAAATTCGCCTCGAGCTCGCCGCGCAGGGTGGCCGCCGCACTGTGTGGCTGAACCGCGGCACCGTCACTGCGGCCGAGTCGACGTTCGGTGGCGAGTCGTTGCTCGATCGCGCGCGCCGTGACGGGTTGATCGACGCGCGCCAGACGGCCGAGCTGCAGATGGTGCGCAGCGCGACGCCGGCCGAGACGGTGGTGGTGCTGAAAGAACGCGGCTTCCTGCGCGACACCGAGGTGGTGCCGCTGGTGCAGCGCTACACCGAACAGGTCGCGCTCGACGCGTTCTCGGAAAATGCCAGCGAGTACCGGCTGACCGAAGAAGCGCCGGGCAACGAGACGATGGCCGCGACGCTTCCCCGCCCGACGCTGCCGCTGGTGGCCGAGGCGCTGCGGCGGGCGTTGCCGGTGGAAGAATTGCTGCAGCGGCTGGGTGGCTCGGATGCCGTGCCGACGACGGTCGACAACGAGCTCGATCTTCGCGCGCTGGGTTTCGCCGACAAAGAACGCCGCATGCTCGGGTACTGCGATGGTGAGGCGAACGTCGAAGACCTCGCGCTCGCCAGTGGCCTCAAGGCCGACGTCGCCTTCCGCGCGTTGCTGGTCGCGAAGCTGCTGGGCTTCATCGAGCTCACCGTGCCCGCGCGGACGGCGGTGGTGCCGGCGCCGCAGCTGGACGTGAAGCGGCTCGAGGCGAAGTTCGAGCAGGTGCAGGAAGCCGACTACTTCACGATGCTGGGCCTGGGACGCGCGGCGGGCGGCGACGAAGTGATGCGTGCGTGGCAGCGGCTCGCCGAAGAATTCGACCCCATCAAGTACTCAGGCCACCCGGACCCCGGCCTGCAACAGCGGGCGCAGATCGTGTATTCGGTGCTCGAGGAAGCGGCGAAGGCGCTGGGCGATGATCGCCGGCGCGCCGACTACGCGCGCCACCTCGTCGACTAAGGCCCTTCGGCGGTCAGCACGGTCACCTGGCCCTTCACGATTTCCACCTCGCGCTGGATCTGGCCGAGCAGCCCGGGCACCTTCACCTTGTGCTTTCCGGGCGGCAGTCGAACGCGCGCGACCGCGAACTCGGCCGGCAACGTCGCCCACGATTGCGCGTCGCGAATCGACGACTCGTAGCCCTTCTTGATCAGCAACGGCAGCGCCACGGGCATCAGCACGAAGTAGCCGATGAAGAGCACCGAGTTGATCGCGACGGACGCCGAACGTTCGCGGTCGACCAGCAGGCCGCGGTAGCCGCGCCGGGTCGCGAGCTCTTCCAACGACGACACGACTTCCGGCACCACCGGCCCGTCGACCACCGCGTAGACGGGCTGCTGGGTGCGAAGGGTGGGAACCACGCGGTAGGCCCTGGCCTTCTCGTCGAGCACCGCGCGCGGCGCAAAGCCCTGCTCGACCAGCAGCACGAGCTCGCCATCACCGTTGGGCACTTCGGCTTTCGCGGCAGGGAAGATTGCCTTCAGCTCGGCGAGCTCGGGACGTTGTTGGGTCTCGGCCAGCCAAAGCAGGTGCGGCGCGAGCCCGTTCAATTCGATCTGCGCATCCAGCGGAGCGCCCCGCATCAACGTCACCGCCCGGTAGTAGTCGATGAAGGCTCCGTCGAGATCTCCACTGCGCTCGCGCGCCACCGCGCTGACGTATCGGCCGAACACCAGCTGCTCGAAGAACGCGCGCTGCTTCTCGTCTACCGTCGAGCCGGTGACGAAATTTTCGGACGCCGCCGACCTTTCCCTGTCTGCCTCGAGCCGGGTCTGCCGCAGGTCGGTGAGCCGCGCTTCGACCACCGCCTCGTCCGTCTGGCCGAGCATCAGGTAGTTGATGGCCTGCAGCGCGTGCAGCGCCTGCTTCTCGTGGTTCGCCATGCGAAACGGGGCGCGGCCGAAGGTCTCTTCACCGATGGAAACGGTTTCGCGCTGATCCGCGAGGTCGATGGCCTGGTTCAGCGCGTCGGCGCTCTCTTTCCAGTGGCTGGCGCGGTGAAGCATCGAGCCCTTGTCGAGCGCGACGAGCAGCTTGTCCCACTCGGTGCCATCGGTTTGCGCCTTCAGGGCCTCGTACGCTTCCAGAGGCTTCCCGTCCTCCACCATCGAATGAACCGGGCGCATGGTGCTCAGGTAGTGGCCCGAGCAGCCGGCGAGCAGCAGCGACGACAGCAGCAGCGCGCTTCTCACTGCGGCACCACGAGGAAGACCTGTTTTCCCGCGGGAAGGTCGACGACGCGCGACCGTCGGCCGGCGGCGGTCGACACGGTGACGACGTGCTTTCCCGCGGGCAACTCGCGCTGATCGACGTACCACTCGACGGGCGCCGTCCACCATGCGGGTGGCCGATTGAGCACCTCGCGCATCGCCGCAAAAGGGTCGAGGCCGAGTGAAGTGTTGCGTTCGATGCGCGCGGTGAGCTGGTTCTGCCAACGCGGCGCGACATCATCGAGCTGCTTCGCGGGTTCCATCGGGCCGTCGTCCAGCTGCAGCATCGAAGGCACCTCGCGCGTGTCGCGGATGATGGTGACCTGCCGTTCCTTCGAGCCTTCCGGGTACGAGATGCGCGCGCGTGGAGCGAGGCCCCGTTCGAACACCACCACCAGGCTTCCGCGCGTGGGCGACGGCGCCGCGAGCTCGAGCTGAGGAAGGGCAGCGACGAGCGCGGTCGCGTCCTGCCTCAACGCCAGCTGGTTGGTGGCGCGCAGCCGGGCGGCGACCTCGACCTCGACGGGAAGGAAGTCGTAGCCCGTGGCCACGGCCTCCGCGCGAAGGAAAGCGGCCTCGCTGCCGGCGAAGTCACTGCCCGCGTGAAGCAGCGCCGCATCGTGCAGCGCGGTGAGCCTCGGGTTGTCGGTGTCCAGGTCTTCCGTCAGCGAGGCCAGCGCCTCCCGCGGCCGCCCGGCCTCGAGCAGCTCGTTCACGGTGAGGACACCGATCGGCCTGGCGCAGCCGGCGAGGGCGAGACAGAGGAGGACGCTGCGCATGGAGCGCACAGACGGGAAGGTCGGAAAAATGTTCACTGCCCGCGGGGATAGCAGAGCCCCGTGACGGCGCTAGTCCTGCCCCAGCGCGGCGCCGACGTGGTTGATGACGCCCGAGTAGCCGACCTCTTTCAGGTGCGCGATGGGGGTCGGATCCGCGCCTTTGAGCACGACGGTCTTCGACTTCGGCATGTCGATCTCGTCGACCTGCACGAATCCATCGCCGGTCTGGATGCCGCCGGGACCCGCGGTGGGCGCTCCAGAGATGGCGATGACCGTGACGTCGGCCGCGATTTGCGCGCGCTGTCTGTCCCACGTCGCATCGAGGTGCTTCACCAGCGGGTCGCCAATGCCGAGCTCGCCTGCCGCCTTTTTCACGCCGACGAGACCGCCCGTGACGTCGCCGATGTTGCCCATCACTGTGCCGTGCGAGACAGGGCCAATCATCACCGCACGGTGAATCTTCACGTCCGCGTCCGCGCCGCTGCGCGTGTCGAGGTACTGCCGGAAGTCGTGGCCGCCTGCGCTGTGCGTGACGACGTCGAGCTCTGCGTGCGTCGCCTGCTGCACCGCCTTCATCATGCTGGCGACCTCGCGCGCCTTGTCACTCGGAGCGCCCTTCGCATTTTTGTATTCCATCTGAAAAATCTTCGCGTTCTGCACCTCGGCTGGTTGCATCACGCGGCCACCCTTGCCGCCGAGATGAAACTTCCCGTCGGCCGCCACGAACGTCGCCACCGGGCCATTCGCCTTGTTGCCCGCGAGGTGCTTCGCCAAAGGGTCGTACGACGCGGCCGCCAACGTGAGCCCCGGCAACATCACCACCGGCCGCTTCAGCACGGGCGGCGCCTGCAGCGGTGCGAACGCGGTCAGGCCGGCTTTCGCCGCGCCCTTCTGCGCGATGTGTTCGAGCAGGTTCGGCTTCTTCGGCGTCCAGCCGCCGGCGGCCTTTTCAGGAACGGGCGCGGGAGCAGCAGCCGCCGCCTTCGGCGGAGTGCGGGTGGGTTGCGGGACGAGGGCGGGCTTGCTGCCGAGTTTTTCGATCATCTGGTTCGTGTCTCCTTGAGTCTCTTCGTAGCCCCGTCGCGCAGGACACCGGGCGCCACAATGGGGACGCGCGACGCCATTCGCCCTTCGGCCAGCGTCTTCCCTGTCCACCGCTTGAAGGCGCGCGCAAACGACCGCAGGTCGCTGTACCGCAGCGTGAACGCGATCTCGGCAAAAGGAATCTCGGGCTGCTTCACATAGCCGCGCGCCAGCCCTTCACGCACCGACTCGAGCTCGTCTTGAAACGAGCTGCCTTCGTCGTCGAGCCGCCGCTGCAACGTGCGTTCACTGACCGCGAGCCGCCGTGCAATCGCGGGCAGGGCAGGGGTCTGGCCACGGAGCTCGTCGCGAATCGCCTCGCGCACCGTCGAACGCAGGTCGTTGCCCCGCGGCTTCCCCTTCGCCTCGCGCGCCGCCTGCAGCTCGAGCACCTTCGACAGCGCCGCGTCGGCTTCGCGGGTCGGCCGGTCGAGCCATTCCTTTGGAAAGACGACGGCGTTCTCGCCAGCGTCGAAGTCGATCGCCGCGGATCCGAAGACTTTCTGCAAAGGGCCGAGCGCGACGGCTTCGTTGGCAAACTGCACCCGCGAGAGCTCGAACTGCCCGGTCGCCATCTCGGCGGCGCGCCGCGCGAAGATTGCCATCGTGAACTCGTTGCACTGCCGGCCGACACACCCCGGCTCGCCCTCGATGCGGTGAATGAGGCGGGCAAAGCGCTTCGTCTCTTCGACCTCGATGGTGACCAGCCCGTTGAGCAGCACGCTGTACCGCTGCAGCTGCTTCATGCCTTCTCGCAGCGTCGGAGCGGTGCGCACCGCAAACTCGAGCAGCCCGTACGCCCCGCGCGGCAACGACGCGCCGACATGCAGGCCAAAGTGCGCATCGCCAGCGAGCGTGGCGCAATCGTCCGAGAACGCGACCACCCGGTTCAGCGGCAGCGCCGCCTCGGCCAGGGTCTCGATCGAAGGGGCAAGCCCGAACTTTTTCAGCAGCGGCCCGGTGTCGAGGCCCCGGTGCCGAAGCACCTGAAAGTAGAGGGGCACGCACTGCGAGCTGAGCAGCCGGGTCGTCGTCACGCGAGGCGCACCATAACAAGGGCAGCGGCCCGCGTTGCCCCCGGGCGCTGGCTCCGTTAAAGGTCAACCCTGCAATGGTTCGAGAAATCCTCATCTGGCCCGACCCCACCTTGAAGAAGAAAGCGTCCCCCGTCACGACGGTGGATGACGCGACCCGTTCACTCGTCCAGGACATGTTCGATTCGATGTACGCCGCCGATGGCGTGGGCCTCGCGG
>JAYUXE010000763.1:0-1580 GCA_043753165.1 Archangiaceae bacterium
AGCGGCGCGCACGCGCTACGAGTTCGCCGGTGCATTGCTCAGCGCCGCGCAGCTGGACCTCGAGCACCAGCGCGCGCTGGAAAGCGATTCGGTCTCTCAGGCCGAGGATTCGCTGAACTTCGCGCTCAACGAGGTGACGATCGCGCGCGAGGAGCTGGTCGCCCTGGTTCCGGAAGAAGACCGTGAAGTCGTGATGGCGGCGAAGTCGGAAGTGCAGATGCTCGAGCTGGCGATATTGGACAGTGAAGTGCGGGCGCCGATCGCGGGCATCGTGACGCACGTGGGCGTCGAGGCAGGGCAGGAAGTGACGCAGGGCGCGACGGCGATGCAGATTGATGACAACCGCCAGTTGAAGGCCATCGCCACCCTGACCCCGCGCGAACGCAAGGGGCTGCACGCGGGCCAGCCGGTGCTGCTGCTCGCCAATGGGCGCGCGCTGAACACGACCATCGAGAACACCTCGGCGGGCACGGTGGAAATCAAGGTCGACAACCAGGACCTCGCGTTCACCGCGGGCGGGGCCGAGGTGCAGATCCGCGGGAACCCGGTGCCGCTCATCCGCTAGCTTCGGGTGCATGTCCCCCCGGCGCGGCGAAGTGTTCTGGGTTCATCCCGAAAGGCTGAGCCCGTTCGTCGTCGGTGCGCCGCATCCGCACGTCGTAATGCAAGACGACGTCTTCAACGAGAGCCGGATTCCGACCGTCATCGTCTGCGGGCTCACCACGCGGCTCGACAAGGCGAGCGAGCCGGGCAACGTGTTGCTCGACGAGGGCGAGGGCGGGCTGCCGAAGCGCAGCGTGGTCATCGCTTCTCAGGTTTCGACCCTCGAGAAGGTGCACCTGGGCGAGCGCATCGGGATTCTGTCAGAGGCGCGCGTGCAGCAGGTGCTCGACGGGCTCGCGTTCGTGCAGCGATCCTTTCAGCGCTGAGGCGCGAAGCTCAAAGAGAACGGATCGCGATCGCCATCGCCGCGGGCGCCGAAGTCAGCGCCCCATCGGACACCTCGAACAGGAACTCGGTGCGTGACGTCGTCGACCCGTCGGTCGCGAACTCGAAGTCCCCCGTGCGCTCGTTGATCAACCTCACGCGCCCGAACTGCGGCTGTTCGACGATGCGGTAGGTGACCTGTTTGCTCTCGCGATCGAACCCATGCAGGCGGCCGGTGATGGTGCCGCGCAGAGGAGCCGTGATTGCGTCGGCCGCGGCGACAGGCGTGTCGTCCACCGGCGTCACGTCGATGCGCACCGGCGCCTGGCTGCTGGCACCAGAGGCGTCGGCGACGGAAAACACGAACTCGTCCTCACCGAAGTAGTCGGACGCAGGCTGGTACTGGTACAGGCCGGCCCTGCCGTCGGTGAGCTTCACCTTGCCGTGCGCAGGCTGCCGAACGATCGCGAACGTCATCGGGTCCCCGTCGACGTCGCCCGCCTGCAGCGCGCCCATCAACAGGGTGTCTTCGGCGGTGGTGACGCGCATCGCCCCGGCCAGAGGGGCATCGTTCTGCGCCGCGATCGCCACCACCATCTTCACCGGCGCCGACGTCACCTTGCCGTCGCTGACCGTGACTGTGAACTCGGTCG
>JAYUXE010000764.1:0-4019 GCA_043753165.1 Archangiaceae bacterium
CTCGAGCTGGTGCGTCGGTTCGACCTCGGCGGAAAACCGTTCGTCCCCCACGCCGTCGGAGCGCTGCTTCCCCCCGGCTACACCCGCACCTACCTGCCCGGGGAAGTGAAGGACGATGGCGGCCCGGTGCTGCCGCAGTGGGCGTACACAGCGGCTGCGTGGTCGGGCGATGGCGCCGTGACGTGGGCGCTGCACACCGACCGCCGCCAGCACTGGACGCCCACCTCGTACTCGACGCCCGAAATCAAGGCGAAGGTGAGCGCGCACCTGCAGCGCTTCCCCGACAACAAGGTCCTCAAACAGCTGAAGACCTGCGCGCTCGTCTACCGCTGCTTCACCAGCCAGAATGTCTTCTACTGCCGCGACGAGGGGGCGATTCCCGCGTCGACGGTGTGCAACGCCGCCTGCATCGGCTGCATCTCGGATCAACCGGAAGACGGGCCGCCGTCGTCGCACGACCGCATGGACGAAGGGGTCGCAGCGGAAGAGATGGGGCAGGTGGGGCTGTTCCATCTGGAGAACGCTCCGGGCCGGACGATGGTCAGCTTCGGGCAGGGCTGCGAAGGCGAGCCGCTGACGCGCTGGCGGCAAATCGCGCAGGCGATTCGCTACATCCGCGAACGCACGCAGCGGGGCTCGATCAACATCAACACCAACGGCAGCCTCACCGCCGGGCTCGCCGCGCTGTACGACGCTGGCCTCGATGCGGTGCGCGTGTCGCTGAACTCGGCGAACCCCGAGCTCTACGCCGCCTACTACCAGCCCAACAAGTACACCTGGGACGACGTCGAAGCGTCCATCGCGCTCAGCCGCGATCGCGGCGCCTACCTCGCGCTCAACCTGCTGCTCTTCCCCGGGGTGACCGACCGCCGCGGCGAGGCCGACGCGCTGAAGCGCATCGTTAAAAAGTACAAGGTCGACCAGGTGCAGACGCGCAGCCTGGCCATCGACCCGCTGCAGTACATCGAGGTCGCGTCGAACCGCGGCGCCGGCGGGGAGCCCATCGGGATTCCGCGGCTGCTGCGGGAGCTCAAAGACGCTCGACCGCAGCTCGTCATCGGCAACTTCGCCCGCGGCCTCGGCGAACGAAGCGGCCTTCGCCAAAAAATAAACGGGACTCTCGCCAAAGGGGGAAAGCGAGAGTCCCGCTCGAGAACGGACCAATTCCGCTCTCTAGATAAGTGACGGACCTTTTCCTGCCAGTCCTGCCTCCACCCAGAGCAGAAGCCGGGCCAGCGGACCCGGCGCCGCAAACCCCCGAAACAATTGACTCGGAAACGTCACGAACTTTGACGTGACTGCAACCGTTGGCACATCGAAGCGCACGTTGGGTGCTTCAAGCCCACGCAATGCCTGACGATTTCACAATGGGAAGGTTTGCCGCAGCGGTGAAACGGGGTGTCCTCTTTGAGGACAGCAGGTCAGCGGGACTCGAGCTCGTCGAGAATCGTCTTCGCGATCAGCGAGTCCTTCGTCACGTAGCCGTCGGCGCCGGCCTCACGAACGATGCGCTTGAGCTCGTCTTCGTCTTCTGCCGAGCACAGCAGCACCTTGATCCCTGCGAACAGCGAGTTGCTCTTGATGAAGCGGCAGAACTGCTCGCCGTTGACGTTCGGCATCCGCACGTCGAGAAGCACGAGGTCGGGGCGCGTCTTCTTCTTCAAGATGATCTTCGTCGCCATGTCCGCGCTGTCGGCCGTCGACACCTCGAAGCCCTTCGCCTCGAGCTCGGCCTTCAGCAGCCGGGCCGTGGCGTCGCTGTCGTCGACCACCAACACCCGCTTGCCCCGCGCCTTCGGGTTCTCGGTGAGCCGCCGCTTCACTTCCTCGACCGCCGACTCGAGCCCGCGCCCTTTGCTGATGTAGCCGTCGGCGCCCACGCGTTGGGCCTTCGTCTTCAGCTCGTCTTCATCGATGTCCGAATAGAGCAGCAGCTTGCACTTCAGCTGGCGTTGCTCGCGCAGGAACTCGACTACGTCGTCCCCGTACATCTCGGGCATGTTGACGTCGACGAGCACCAGCTCGTGCTGCCCATTCTTCAAACGGGTATCGAGCGATGCGAGATCGATGGCGGCTTCCGACTCGATGCCGGCGCTATTCAGGGCCTTCACCAGCAGGTCCACAATCATCGCGCTGTCGTCGATCACCAGAACTCGAGCGGCCATGTGCGGACATCTTCTAACAGCTTTTCTTGACCGTCAGCTTTCCCGGTTGAGATTGTGAGGTTCCTTGGACCCGACTCCGCTGCAGCGCGCGCTTGGTTTGGCTCCTGAGAAGGCGTCCGCGCGCGTCGAGAAGCCCGAACGCGAGTTCTTCATCTTCAAGATCGGCGCTCTGCTGCTGGGCGTCGACTCGGTGAACGCGCGCGAAGTCACCCGCCTCGGAGTCATCACGCCTCTGCCCCGCGCCGCCAGCTTCGTGCTGGGCGTCGCCGGCCACCGTGGCGAGGTCTTGCCCGTCATCGACCTGCTTCGCTTCTTCGCCCAGGGTGAGACGCGCCCCGGCCAGCGCACGCTCTGCTTCATCGGGGTGCAGGGCGCTGTCGCTGCCGCCTTCGTCGCCGACCAGGTGATCGGGCTTCGCAAGGTGTTCGTGGCCGACTTCATGCCCGCGCCCGTCGGTGGCGAGGTGCCGACCGAGCACGTGCAGGGCGTCATCCATGATCCAGCGTCGAAGTCGACGGTGACCCTGCTCGATCTTCCCCGCGTGCTGCAGACGGCCCGCGCGCGGGCGGTGACGCGGTGAGCGCCGACGCGATCGCCGAAGCGGAAGAAGACGACGGGCACATCGCGCTCGTCATCTTCGAGCTCGCCGGCACGCGCTACGCGGCCGACCTGTCGCAGGTGATCCGCCTCGACTTCTACGATTCGCGGTGCAGCGTGGGCGTCCCACTGGGGCCGCCGCGCAATGGCGACAAGTGTTTGATGATCGACGCACAAGATGGCCGCGACTGGTGCCTCGCGATTGATACGCTGCACGGCGTTCAACGCGTCCCCGTCGAACAGCTGCGACGGCTTCCCGCGGTCGCCTCAGGCGGCAACATCTCGATCGGTGCGTGGCTGGACGGAAATCAAGCAGTGCTGTTGGTCGATCTGGCCGCGATGACCACGCGGTAGCCCAGGAGCGGGCAACGAACATGGAAACCGAGAAAGCACCGAAGAAGAAGGCACCCGCCGCCGCGGGCTCGCTGAAGCCCGTCACCTCTGCCCTCGAAGCGATCGTGAAGGGCGATGTTGCCGCGCGGGTCGACGTGAAGGGCCTCACCGGTGAGACAAAAGCCGTCGCCGCGCTGCTCAACAACGCGCTCGCCGCGCTGGGCACGCAAATCGCCGACGCCGAGGCGCGCAAGCAACACACCGTGTCGATCGTCGACCACGCGCTGGAAGGTCTGATCGCGCTCGTGCGCCAGGGTGAGCTGTCGCGGTGGACGGCGACCACCGAAGACCCGCTGCTCGGGCCGCTGCTCGACGGCTTCGGCAAGGTCATCGACACGCTTCGCACCTTCGTGCGTGAGATCAACGAGGCCGCGCTGCGGCTGTCGTCATCGGCGAACGAAGTGCTGGCGGCGTCGACGCAGCACGAGTCGTCGAGCACCGAGCAGGCGGCGGCGATTCACGAGACCACCGCGACGATGGAAGAGCTCAAGCACGCGTCGGCGCAGATCGCCGAGAACGCGGGCTCGGTCGCGCGCGTCGCCGAAGAGACGCTGGGCTCGGCCCGCAGCGGCCGCGGTGCGATCGCCGAATTCATTCAAGCCATGCAGCAGATCCGCGCCGACAGCGCGGCCGTCGCCGACTCGATCGCCAAGCTGTCGAAGCGGGTCGAACGCATCGGCACCGTCGTCGAAGTCATCGACGAGATTGCCGACCGTTCTGACCTGCTGGCCTTGAACGCCGCGCTCGAAGGCTCACGCGCGGGTGAAGCAGGCAAGGGCTTTTCGATCGTCGCGGCCGAGATGCGCCGCCTCGCCGAGAACGTCATGGACTCGACGAAGGAAATCAAAAACCTGATCACCGAGA
>JAYUXE010000765.1:0-4019 GCA_043753165.1 Archangiaceae bacterium
CGCATCATGGTGACGATGGAAGTGGCGACGCAGTTTCGCGATCGCATTCGCCGCGATTCCGTGGCGCGCGTGACGGGCCGCGGCGTGCTGGGCGACAAGGCGCTCGACATCTCGCTGGGCTCGCCCGAGGCCGAGGCGATTTCCGGCAATGGCGAGATCACCACCGGCACCTCGGGCGACATCTCGAGCTTGCTCAAGGCCACCGGCGAGATCATCGACAACGCGGTCGGCATCACCCGGGATCTCAAGTCGGGCGTCGCCGCGTACACGGCACCCGAGGTCCGGCAGGACGTGGCGGCGTTGGTGAAGAGCGCGCGCAACATCGTCGACGAGATCGAAGGCGGGAAGGGCGTCTTCCACGCGCTCATCTACGACAAGAAGACCGCCGACGACGTCCGCGCGATGATCGCGTCGGCCAGCTCGAGCGCCGCCCGCCTCGACGGAGCGATCAGCAACGCCGAGCTCATCTTGAAAGACATCCGCACCGGCGATGGCACCGCCCACGCACTCATCTACGACCAGAAGGTGGCAAAGGCGATCAACAGCCTCGGCGACGCAGCCGGTGAAGTGTCGACCCTCATCCACGACGCCAAGACTTCGAAAGACGGCGCCGTGTACCAGCTGGTCTACGGCGACGCGCGCTCGATGCTCGCCGACCTCGGCGTCGCGGCCCGCGACATCAAAGACATCACGACCAAGATCAAAGCGGGCGAAGGCTCGCTGGGCGGCGTGATCAATGATCCCACCGTCTACGAAGATCTGAAGGAAGTGCTCGGCAACGTGAAGCGCAACCGCATCCTCCGCGAGCTCGTGCGCCTCTCGATCAGCAACGGCGAGAACCTCGACAAGGTAGGGAAGCCTGCGCAAACGCCGCAGAAGTGAGCTGTAAGCGGGGGCCTACTTATTGGTCGCTCCCACGAGCGCGCGTACAGTCTGACCCACCTTGCCGCGCCCCACTTTGTTGTTCGTCGATGACGAGGCAAACGTTCTCGAAGTCCTGACCCGGATGTTCGAGAAGCGCTTCGACATCGTCTGCGCGGGCTCAGGCCCCGAGGCGCTGAAGATCCTCAAGAGCCGGCCCATCGACCTGCTGCTGACGGATCAAAAGATGCCCGAGATGACGGGCATTCAGCTGGCCCGCGCCGCGCGAGAGCACGGCATCGACGTGACGACGATTCTGCTCACCGCGTACACCGACCCGGGCGAGATCATCGCCGCGATCAACGAAGGGCAGGTCTATCGGTACGTCACCAAGCCCTGGGACGTGAACGACCTGTCGATGACGGTAAAGAACGCCATCGAGTCGGTCGAGCTGAAGAAGGAAAAGAACCGCCTGCTCGAGAGCCTGCACAAGCGCATCGAGGCGCTGAACGTCCTCTACGAAGTGAGCCGCACCAGCGCAGGCGACGCACACTCGCTGGATGCGATCGTCGACCGCCTGCTGTCGGTGGTGGGCCGGGTGCTGCCGCACGACGTGAGCGCGGTGGTGATTGAGGCGGGCGACGGCACGAACGCGTCGTTGCGAATCCGCGGACGAAACGTCGTCTCGGAAAAGGCGCTGATTCACGTGAAGGAATCGGTGTTGTCGGCACACCGCAAGAGCGCGGGCGTGCTGCTGCCGGAAGAGAAGATGCTGACGCGCATCACGGGGACGACGACGGCAGATCCGGACGCTCCGACGGGTTTTCCCAACGCGCTCTCGGTACCCCTGGTTGCGACCGGCCGCGTCGTCGGCACGTTGTCGATCTTCTCGAGCGAGGCGACCTACGCGCTGGAAGACGGCGAGCTGCTG
Organism: Archangiaceae bacterium; assembly: GCA_043753165.1. Taxonomy (GTDB): domain Bacteria; phylum Myxococcota; class Myxococcia; order Myxococcales; family Myxococcaceae; genus JAGSPQ01. Next base: position 1,793 of record JAYUXE010000765.1, read on the forward strand.
GACCTGCTGGTCAACCAGACCACCGATGCGATCGACCACCTGCGCGCCGCCGAGCTGTCGGCCCGCCGCCGCATCGAACGCATGGTCGAGGCGATGGCCGACGGCGTGTTGCTGCTCGATGAAAAAAACGAGCTCGTCGTCTTGAACCCCGCCGCGCGCCGCTTTTTGCAGCTGGGTGACGACCCCGCGCACCTGACTCCGAAGCATCTGGCCGAGAAGCTGGGCTTCGCTCCGTGGGACATGGTGCGGGGCTGGGAGTACGGCGGGCAGAAGTCGTTTCGTGACGAGCTCAAGCTGTTCGAACGAACGGTCGCGCTCACCGTGAACCCCGTGGCCGAAGAGTCGGGGCTGTTGCGGGGCGTCGTGGTCGTGCTGCGCGACATCAGCGAACAGAAGGCGCTGGAAGAACGCAAAGACGAGTTCGTGCAGATGGTCAGCCACGAGCTGCGCACGCCGCTGACGTCGATCACCGGAGCGCTGGACCTCGTCCTCAACCACATCACCGGCGAAGTGAACCTGAAGCAGCGCCGCTTCCTCGACATGGCGCGCGAGTCGACCGAGAAGCTCAACGCGCTGGTCGACGATCTGCTCGACCTCTCGAAGTTCGCGAACAAGAAGATGCGCATGAGCTTCGAGTTCACGCACCTCGACGAGGTGGTGAAGCGCGCGGTCGAGAAGTACGGGCCCGCGATGCATGCGAAGCGGCTGACCGTCAGCGTGAAGTCGGCCGATGGTCCGATGAAGGTGCTGGTCGACCCGAACCGCATTCACCAGGTGCTCAACAACCTGCTCACCAACGCCGTGAAGTTCACGCCGGAAGGGGGCGAGGTGGCGATCGAGCTGACGCAGGCGCCGGACGCTCCGGGGTTCGTGTCGTTGAGCGTGTCGAACTCGGGCGAGGCGATCGCAGAAGGGGATCTCGAACGGATCTTCGATCGCTTCGAGCAGGCGCGATCGCGGTCGACGCGCGCGATTCGAGGCACCGGGCTGGGCCTGTCGATCTGCCGCAACATCGTCGAAGGCCATGGCGGCCGCATCTGGGCCGAGCCCGTGCTCGCCGGAGCGCGCTTCGTCACCGTTCTTCCCGTCGAGCCCAGCGTCGAGCAGCTGAACCCCGTCGATCACCCCGACCCCCTGCCCACCATCGGCCCGCGGCAGGTTCGGGGCACGGTGCTGGTGGTGGAAGACAACCCGACGCTGGCGTGGATCCTCAAGGCGACGCTGATCGCCCGGCAATTTCGCGTCGTTATCGTGCACTCGGGCGAAGAGGCGCTGGTGGTTGCGCGGAAGCTGAAGCCTGATGTGATCACCCTCGACATCCGGCTGCCCGACATCGACGGCCTCAAGCTGGCCGACATCTTCCGGCACGACCCCGAGACGCGGCACGCGCGGTTGCTGGTGATCTCGGGCTTCCACGAACGCGAAGCGGCGATGCGCGCGGGGGCGAGTTCGTTTCTTCTCAAGCCGCTGAACCCCGAGAGGCTGGTTGCTTCGGTCGAGTCGCTGATGGCGGTGACGACGCGGCGCAAAGGCCGCGTGCTGGTGATCGACGACGACGCGCAGATTCGCGCCATCTGCGTCGAGGTGCTGAACAGCCTGGGCTTTCAGGCAGACCAGGCGGCGACGCTGGCCGAAGCGCGGCAGGCGATCATCGACCGCCGGCCCGACCTGCTGCTGCTGGACGTGATGCTGCCCGATGGCGATGGCTTCACCTTCTTCGAGGCGCTGAAGGCCGAACGTGCGTCGAGCCCGCTGTCGGTGATCTTCGTCTCGGCCCGCACCGAGACGTCGTCGAAGGTCCGCGCGCTGAAGCTCGGGGGCGACGACTACCTGACCAAGCCGTTCGATGCGCTCGAGCTCGGAGCCCGCGTCGAGTCGGTGTTGCGCCGCCGCACGGAAGAAGGCTCGCCCTCGCCGACCACGATGTTGCCGGGCTCCACGGCGATCGAGCGCGAGGTGCAGCGGCGGATCACAGCGCGCGAGGCGTTCGCGTTCTGCTACCTCGATCTCGACAACCTCAAGGCCTACAACGACTACTACGGGTTCGCGAAAGCCGACGGCGTGGTGCGGCAGACGGCAGATTTGATGCGCGAAATCATGACGCAGCACGGCCGGCCCGGCGACTTCCTCGGCCACGTCGCGGGCGACGACTTCGTTTTCATCACCAGCAACGAGACGTGCGACGTGATCTGCCAGAAGGCGATTGAGGCGTTCGATCGCATCATTC
>JAYUXE010000766.1:0-4018 GCA_043753165.1 Archangiaceae bacterium
GGAGTGTAACGCCGCTCTACCCTGCGAGCATTCCGCCTACATATTCTTCGCCGGCCGGCCCCGTCGTCGCATGGGCACGCTCCGACGTCGGGACGCTCCAGAAGCCTTCAGTAGATCAAGGCCACCGTGGCGCCGTTGTAATAGTGCGACAGAATTTCGCGGTAGCTCTGACCGGCTTCGGCGCGGCCAATCGCTCCTGTCTGACACATGCCTACGCCGTGGCCCCAACCCCCACCCGTGAAAATCCAGGTGGCTGGGCGGCCTTTCGCGTCTTTCTCGAGACGGACTTCGAACATCCCGCTGTTGAGCATGCCGAAGAGCCGGCGAATGTTGAGCTCGCCGCGGATCTGCGTCGCTCCGTTTTCCCCCGAGATGTTCAACAGCCGCGCGCGACCCGAGATGCCGCGCTCGATCACCGTGAGCGTGAAGATTGACCCGATCTTGAGCGACGCCGTCTTCTCGTCGAGCTCTTTGGCGGTGAAGCGCTTTTCCCATCGGTACTTGGTCAGCTGCGCGAAGCTCGAGAGCCGGCACGCGTGCGGGGCATCGGTGGTGAGGAATTCGGTGAGCTGCGCGGGCGAGGCTTTCGCTTTGAAGCCGGGCAGGGTGTCGGGGCGGCCGCGCAGCGACGGGTTGGGCACGCCACCCCAGACGACGTCGTTGTTCTCGGTGTGGCCGCCGCAGACGGCGCTGTAGACGGAATCCACCAGCTTGCCGGCTTCGTCGAACGCCGCTTCTCCGCGGGTGGCGTCGACGGCGGCGTTGGTGGTGGCGGCCTCGCCCGAGACGCCGCGGTACACGGCGCAGTGTTGTTCGGTGCACAGCAGGTATGGGTCGGCGTGGTGCTTGAGCCCGATCTTCGCGAGCACTTCCCCACGCGCGGTGACGGCCTGCGCCTTCAGCGCTTCGAGGTGGGCGCGCGCGAAGATCTCGGAAGGCACGAGGCCCTTCAACAGATCTTCGAGGCCGATGAGGTTCACCGCCGCGATCTTCCCGTAGCGATCGGGTGAGAGCTGCAGCGCGCCGCGATACGTGCGGTCTTCGAAGCCGTGGTTGTCGTAGCCGACGCCGAACTCGACTTTGCGGACGTCGAAGAAGCTGCCCACCGCGGGCTCGGCGATGATCTGGTTCTCGGCCAGCCCGATGCTCGCGCCGTCCGCGTCGAGCACTTCGAGGATCGCGGTCGCTGGAACCTGCAGCTCTTCGAGCAACGTGGTGCGAATGCCGGTCGCCTGAAGCAGCTCGGCCTGGCGGGTGGTGGCGGCTTCGACGGGTCGCGCGGGCTCATCAATCATCAGCAGGTAACGGCGGTTGTCGATCACCTTGCCGGCGATGCCGAAGACGCCGCCCAGCACGCGCGCCGTGACTTTGAGGCCCTGGCCTTCGAGCTCGACCTGCGCCGCAGCCAGGCCGGCTTTGTCGTTGAACGGAAATTCGGCGAGCTGAATCGCGGCGACGACGACGGCCGGCGTCGACTGCCGCACGCGCACGGTCCACACGGCGTTGGGGGCGGTGTCGATCGTCTTTTCGATTTTCCCGGCGAGCTTGAGCTTCATCCGGCCCTTCGACGAGAAGGTGACCGTGGTCGCGTTCTCCATCAGGCGGACGGGGATGACGGGGTTGCCGGACTTGAAGTCGACGCGCCGGCTGGTCGGCTCGGGGGCAGGCGGAACATCGACCAGCGTTGGCGCCGCGGCGGGCGCTTCGACGGAAGCGGTCGCCGATTCCACAGGCTTCGCCACAGGCGCGGTCGCGCAGGCGGCAACGAGGAGGAAGAGGGGGAAGGGCTTCAAAGAGGTTGAAGCGAAGGCGGCACCCGGATTCGAACCGGGGAATGAAGGTTTTGCAGACCTTTGCCTTACCACTTGGCTATGCCGCCGTGCGCCGCGGCTTATACGCACCGCGACGGAAGGTGGTCAACTACACTGCGCGCCCGTGAGCTTCGGATTCGGGTTGTACGCAGAGGAACACGACGCATTCCGGAAGACGGCGCGGCAGATCATCCAGAAGGAGATCCGCCCGCATGCCGCAGCCTGGGACGAGGCAGAAGAGTTCCCGCTGGCGCTCTACCGCACCCTGGCCGGGCACGGTTTCTTCGGCCTGAAGTACGCCGAGGCGTATGGCGGCACGAACGCGGGCTGCCTGTACGAGGCGGTGCTGATCGAAGAGATGGCGCGGTGTGGAAGCGGCGGCGTGGCGGCCGGCATCGGGGCGCAGATGACGATTGCGACCGCTCCTCTCAACTCATTCGGCACGCACGAACAGAAGCTCGCGTACTTGAAGCCGGCGATCGCGGGCGAAAAGATTGGTGCGTTCGCAGTGACTGAGTCTTCGGGCGGCAGCGACGTGGCCGGGATGCTCAGCCACGCGAAGGACGACGGCGATCACTGGGTGCTCAACGGCAGCAAGACGTACATCACGGGCGGCGTGCGCGCGGACTACGTGATCGTGGCGTGCAAGACCCGCAAGGACGAAGGCCATAAAGGCTTGTCGATGTTGATCGTCGACACGAAGACGCCCGGCTTCACGGTGGCGCGGAAGCTGAAGAAGCTGGGGTGGCGCGCGTCGGATACGGCCGAGCTGTTCTTCGAAGATTGCCGGGTGCCGAAGGCGAACCTGCTGGGCGAAGAAGGCCAGGGCTTCTACCAGATCATGGGCAACTTCCAGTGGGAGCGCCTGTCGCTCGCGTTGGGCGCGGTGGGCGCCGCCGACGACATTCTCGAGACGGTGATCGCGTACGTGAAGGATCGCCGGGCGTTCGGGCGAACGGTGTCGCAGTTCCAGGTGGTGCGTCACCGGCTGGCCGAGATGGCGACAGAGCTCGAGGCGGCGCGGCAGCTGACGTACCACGCGCTTCGGTTGCACATCGCGGGCGAGTACGCGCTGGGACAAACGGCGATGGCAAAGAAGCTGGCGACCGAGATGTGTTGCAAGCTCGCCGACCAGGCGCTGCAGCTGCACGGCGGAGCAGGTTACATGATGGAGTACGACATTCAGCGGCACTGGCGCGACGCACGACTCGGCCCGATTGGCGGCGGCACCAGTGAGATCATGAATGAGATCATCAGCAAACAAATGGGGCTCTAGCGACTGATGCCAGACCAGCTCTCGTTGTCGGACGTGGTGCCGGTGCTCCGGGCGGATTTGAAGATTGGCGACCCGCAGCCCGGACGCGGCGAATCCGAAATTCAGGTCGAGGACCCGCTGACGGGGAAGTCGCTGACGTTGAAGGGGTTCGAGTTGTCGCTGGCCCGCATGCTCAATGGGCGGCGCACGGCGGAAGAGGTGCTGGTCGCGGCGGGGCAGGTCGGCTTGCCGATGTCGATCGAGAGCCTGAACGGCTTCCTGCGGAAGCTCAGCAAGGAAGGCTTTCTCACCGAGCTGGCGGGGATGGCGCCAATCGACATCACCACGTGGGAAGCGCGCGCCGAGTGGGGCGAGGACATTCGCCGGCTGTTTCAGGAAGCGCTGCGGGAAGCGCGGGCCGACAGGTTCGTGGCGGCGAAGTCGCGGCTCGATGCGCTGCTCGCGCGGTCGCCGGCGATCAAGGAAGCGCAGCAGCTGCTCCATTGGGTGATGCAGCGGCTTCGGCCCGAGTCGGGTCCACGGACGCCACCGTTCAGCGACGTGTTCGCGATGGTCGAGAAGAGCTGGTTCAACGACGGCGACAAGACGTCGGCGGAAAATGAAGCGGCGGCAGCGATGAAGCCGGCCGACCCGTTCAACGATCCGACGGTGCCCGCCGAACCGGGGTGGAAGCCGCCGGGAAAATCGCGAAAGGGGTTAATCGCCCTGGCGGTGGCGGTGGCGGCGATCGTGGGGTTGGCCGTGGCTCCGATGCCGCGGACGGCGACCGCGCCGTGCACGCTGGTGCCGAAGCTCGTGACTCCCGTGACGGTCGCGCGCGCAGGGACATTGGCGGAAGTGAAGGTGACCGAAGGCCAGTGGGTCGACAAGGGCACGACGATCGCGAAGTGGGAAACCGCCGTGGCGGCGAAGAAGATCGCAGCGCTGGAGA
>JAYUXE010000767.1:0-4018 GCA_043753165.1 Archangiaceae bacterium
CTCGTGCAATTCCGAGCCCTGCCCGCAGTTGAAGGAACGCGCGATGCATTTCGTCGAAGCGGTGAACGCGAAGCGTGCAAGCTGGGTCGAAAGGTCCCAGCGGAAGCCCATTTGCCCCGAGGAGGCGCGCGATGAAGAACCGGATTCTGATTGTCGATGACGAAGCGTCGGGCCGTGAAGCCTTGCGCGCGATGCTCGAAGGCAAGGGCTTCGTGGTCAGCGAAGCGGCGACGGGCGAAGACGGCCTTGCCCAGATGCACAGCTTCAAACCCGACGCAGTGCTGTGCGATCTCTACCTGGCGAACATCGACGGCGTCGCGTTGCTCGAACGATCTCGAGCGTCGGGCCTCGCCGCAAAGTTCATCATGATCGCAGGCGCTGGCCGGCGATCCGTGAATGCAGCGATGGAATTGGGAGCGAGCGGCGTGCTCAACCGGCCGCTCGAGTTCGGCCAGGTGCTGTCGACGATCGAAGCGGTGTTGCTGAGCTAGACGATCAGCCGCGGTACGCCAGCATGCGCATCATCATGTTGTTGACGAAGGATTTGCGGGCGATGGACATGCCGAGCTTCGGGTCGAGGCTGTCGCGGCCCGGCCCGCCTTCTTTGTCGAGCGCCTTCTCGTAGGCGAGGTACTGGTTCATCGTCATCCCGGTGACTTCTTCGGGGCTCATCGCGCCGAGATCTTCGTTCGACATCTTGCTGATGTCATCGGGCGTCTTCGTGGACTTGAGGCCCGGGGTGACGGGCTCTTTGGCGGCGGCGGCGTAGTCGGCCGGGGTGTACGAGTCCGTCGGGGACCAGGCCTTCTTCGGCGGCGCTGCGGTTTCGGGCGCCTGGCTCGTCGCGCGGGTCGCGGTGGACTGCGAGGTCGAGACGGGGCGCGGCGCACTTCCGATGGTGTTGGCCATGATTCAGTATTTTCGCACAAACCCGGCGTAAGTTGCGGACCGTAAAATCTCAGTTTTCACCGTTGGTTAGGGCGCCAATCGCCTCGGCGGCCGCCAGTTCTCTGGCTTCCAGCAGAAGGTTCTCGGCCGTGGCGGCCCTGGCGTTCAAGGCGCCCGCGTAAGACGGGTTGACCAACTGCAGTTCACACCCCTGGTGCATCGAAGCGCGGATGGCGACGAGGGGGTGTCACGCACGTGTCTCGCTCCAACGGGTTGCGAGGTCGCTTGCATGTGCGCTGAAACGCTGGAGATTCGTCCCACATCCGAAACCTCGATGGCGCCGGTATTGCTCAAGGCCGCGGCAGCAGCTCAACCGTCAAAAGGGGTAATTCGTGATCGGATTCAGGCAGTTCACCGCAGTGGTTTGTGCGGCGTTGATGGCGTGCGGCGTGCCGCCACCTTCGGGGGCGAAGCAGGCGAAGGCGATTTCGAATGAAGGCACGCGCAACGATGCACTGCGCACCGCCGCGCTGAAGCACGGCGTGCCGTTGGAGCTGCTGATGTCCGTTGGCATGCACCAGGGCCGCTTCGAGCTGCCGCCCAGCAGTGAAGCGCTGCTCGACCAGGGCACGCCGGACGTCGAAGCGCCGGCGCCGCTCGAGATGGTCGTGGCGCCGATGGCGGAAGAAGAGACGATGCCAGAAGCGGCCGACGTCGACCCGGAATCGCCGGCGTTGGATCCCGTCGTCGAGCTCGCTGCGGACGAGACGGACGTGGGCCTGTCGACGGCGCTCGTCGACGACACGGTCGCCGATGATCCCGAGGCCGTGTCAGACCCGGTCAGCGAGGCCGCGGAAAACGCGATCACGGGGGACGCGCACTCGGACGTCGAAGTCTTCGGCGTGATGTACCTGACGCCTGATCAGATCGCGCACGCCATGCAGCTCACCGGCGCCAGCGAGCTGATGCTGCGCACCGATGTCGCAACCAACATCGACGGCGCCGCGGCCCTGCTGCGCGCGTACGCCGAGGAAGCGAAGGTCGACCTCACCGCAACCACGGTCGAAGCGTGGGCGCCCGCGGTGGTGAAGTTCCTCGGCGCCGACGCCGACCAGGAAGTGTCGGATCTCGCGGTGCGTGCGCTCAACGGCCTCTACGTCGACGGCTTCGAGGTCGTCACCAGCGACGGTGAACGGATCGCGATGGAAGGCGTCGGCAGCGACAGCGCGACGGTTGGCCAGGAGCTCACCCCCGGCAAGTACCCCCCGATTCAGTTCATCGCAGCGCACCCGAACAACTACGGCTCGCGCCAGGGCGGCAAGGTGCGGTTCGTCGTCATCCACGACATGGAAGGCACGCTGGCCGGAACGATCTCGGTGTTCAAGAGCCCGAACCGCCAGGCGTCGGCGCACTACAACATCCGTTCGCGTGACGGCCACATCGTGCAGATGGTGACCGAAGCGAACTCGGCGTGGCACTCGGGCCACGGGTACTTCAACCACAACTCGATCGGCATCGAGCACGAAGGCTTTGCCGATCGCCCGAATGGCGGCGGCTACTACACGCCGAAGCTGTACACGGTGTCGTCGCAGCTGACCTGCGCGATCGCGAAGAAGTACAAGATCCCCGTCGACCGCAAGCACATCTTCGGACACGGCAACGTCCCGTCCAGCCTGTCGAGCCACACGCTGTGCTCGGACGCAAAGAGCATCGCGGGCAAGTGCGGTGGAGCAAGCCACCACCACGATCCGGGGCGCTACTGGAACTGGTCGACCTACATGAAGCTCGTCGCCCGCTGCGTGTCGAACAAGCCGGCGCCCCCGGCCCCCCCGAAGCCGCCGCCGGCGCCCGCGCCCGCGGGCACGACGGTGAAGGGCATCATCTACAAGGGCAGCAACACCAGCGCCGTCCTCGCGGGGGCGACCGTTCGCCTCGGCACCCGGTCTGCCACCACGAACAGCGAGGGTTTCTACGAGCTGAAGGGAATCCCGGCGGGCACGCGCAGCATCACGGCGTCGAAAGCGGGCTACGCATCGAAGACCCTCACGCGCGCGGTGGCAGGCAAAGAGACGTGGGGCAGCATCGGCTTGTTGCCGAACGCGCCTGCAGGCACGGCCCAGTTGATCGGCGTCGTCACCCGCGGCGCGACCACCCGCGTTGCTGGCGCGAAGGTCACGTTGTCCAACGGCCGTTCGACCACGACGAATGCCGACGGTCTCTACAAGCTCACCGGGCTGGCGCCGGGCACGTACACCATCACCGCGACCAAACCGGGCGCCGGTACCGCGCGCGTGAGCCGCTCGGTGAAGAACGGCACCCAGACGTGGGGCAGCGTCAGGCTCTAAGCGGGCCTACGGAAGTGAAGCGGAAGGCGGCCACCGCTGCCTGCCCGCCGCGCTCTTGAAGAGCACGTTCACCGAAGGAAAGTAGGGCGCGTCGACGGGCACGGAGGTGAGGCGGGCAATTCGGCCGGGTTCGATGGCGAGGTGAATGCCGCCCGGCGCGAGCGCAATTTCCCCCGCGCGCAGCCTGAGCCCATCGGTTGCCTCGACGACCTTGAGCTGACAGAGCAGGTCGAGGCGGCGGGCCAGTGCCAACGTGTACTCGGCGGGAATGTGAAGGGCGATCGCGATGGGCGCGGGGAAGTTGGCGGGCAGGGCGGCCAGCAAATGGCTGAGCGCCTGCGGGCCCCCGGTCGAGGTGCCGATGACGACCAGCTGCACGCTGCTCAGCGCCGGAACTGCGCCCGCGGCGGCGAGCACGCGGGCGGGAAGCTCATTGGAAAGCTCGTAGAGGCGATCGTTCGCGAGCGCGGTCGGCTTTCGAACGGCGGCGAACGCGCCCAGCTGCAAGGCCTCGATGATGAGCTCGCTGTCTTCGTCCGAGATGCTCACGACGACGACCCGCGGTGCGTTGGGCAGGGTCGCCAGCTCGCGCAAGAGGCCCAGGCCATCGAGGTTGGGGCATCAAGAGGTCGAGGGTGATCACGTCGGGCTTCAGCTGCGCGATCTGCTCGTTCTCGGCCGTCGCGGCCACTTCTTCGACGGACGCTGCGATTTCCTGCACGGCGCTGGCGGCGTCAGAGGTGGTGCTCTCGAGTGTCTTGGCCTGCTCGAAGACCGAACGCACC
>JAYUXE010000768.1:0-4013 GCA_043753165.1 Archangiaceae bacterium
TCTTTCGTGAAGATGCCCGGCTCGCGCTTTTTGAAGCCACCTTCGGCCAGCCGCGCGCCAATGCGCGAGACGAGCTCGACTCCAAAGTCCGAAGAAGGGGCGGCGGCCACGGTGCCTTCTACCACCTCGACACTTTCCATCTGACTCCCAAAAGCCAAACGCGCCGCACCCCGTGAAGGATGCGACGCGTCTGGGTCAAAAAGAACGGCCGGGACACACGCGAAGTAACGCTACCGTTGCTTCCTTCCGGACCTGGCGGGGTTCACGGCCCCGCGTTGTCCCGACCACAAAACTCGTTCAGCGGAGAGGGTGGGATTCGAACCCACGAAACCGTTTCCAGTTCACACGCTTTCCAGGCGTGCGCCTTCAGCCACTCGGCCACCTCTCCCTGGCCTTCGAAGCGGAGAGCGTAGGATTCGAACCTACGGTACCGTTACCGGTACGCCTGATTTCGAGTCAGGTGCCTTCGACCACTCGGCCAGCTCTCCGTAAAGCTATTTGGGTCCTGCCTTCTTCCGCCCCCGAAGCGCGACGAAGAAGTCCTTCAGAATCGTGCCGCACTCTACTTCCAGCACTCCCCGGGTCACCGCGACCTGGTGGTTCAGCCGATCATCTTTGAGCAGATCATACAGACTGCCGACCGCCCCCGCCTTCGGGTCCATCGCTCCGAACACCAGCCGCCCGACTCGCGCCTGAATCATCGCCCCTGCGCACATCGTGCAGGGCTCCAAAGTCACGTACAGCGTCGCCTCGCTCAACCGCCACGACTTCAAGGCCGCACTCGCCTCGGCAATTGCCTTCAGCTCTGCATGCGACAACGGATCGCAGTCCACCTCGCGCCGGTTGAAGCCGCGCCCCACCACCACCCCGCCCACGACCACCACCGCGCCCACCGGCACTTCCCCGAGGTCGCCTGCGGCTCTCGCCAATTCCAGCGCCTCACCCATGAAACGTTCGTCCTGCAACTGCGTGTGCTCCCTAGTGGATTCGAACCACTGGCCTTTGGATTCGTAGTCCAACGCTCTATCCAGCTGAGCTAAGGGAGCCCAAAAACATGGTGGAGAGTGAGGGATTCGAACCCTCGATACCGTTGCCAGTATACAGGTTTAGCAAACCTGCGCCTTCAGCCGCTCGGCCAACTCTCCGTCAATTTCATTTCAAAGAGCCAAACTTCTTACAGCAGTCACGGAGCAGGAAGGATTCGAACCTTCGAAGGGCTTTCACCCTTAACGGTTTTCAAGACCGCCGCCTTCAGCCGCTCGGCCACTGCTCCCTTCGCGCTTCGCGGCCTTCTATTTCGACTCTCTACGGCCTTCAACCCCCGTCCTGACGCCCGCGCCGCTGCGCGACCGTCGAAAGCGGGGTCCGCGTACCACGACGATTGGAGCTTTGCCAACGACCTTCGAGCGTCACCGTTCGATGGTGTCGTTCCGCTTGAAGGGTGGCCGACGATTAGTCCGGCAGGCAGGAAGCAAACAGCACCGGCTGGCGAGACTGGCGCAGCACCTCGTCGACGACGCCCTGGTTGCTCAGTGAGCTCGCCTTCAGGCCGAGGCACACCACGTCGGCTGCCAGGCTCTGGCAAGCTTTCAGAATCTCGATCGCGGGCTTTCCGTACCGCACGTGAACCAACACCCGCGCGCCATTCTGTTCGGCGGTAGGGGGCAGCACGCTCGAAAGCTTCCGCAACAGCGCCCCTTCCTGCTCTGCCGACAGCGGCTCCCTGGCGACGTGAACGACATGCACGGTGCCCTGCCTGACTGCGCCGAGCGCGCATGAGATTGCGCGGTTGCCCGCTTCGGTGAGGTTGGTCGCCGCAACGGCCGTCGAGAACGAAGGAATCGAGGTCAGGTCTGGGACTGCGGCCATCGCCGGAACGCAGGCCACCGACATCGGGGCCAGCGCGAGAACGTGGTGCGATACGGACCACAGACGCCCGAGCGCGCGGCGCCGATGACTTCCGACGACGAAGACATCGACCTGTTCTTCGTTGGCAAGCTTGAGCAGTTGCTCGCCGACGTGACCCACGCCGATCTCGAGGTGAACGCGGTGCTTCACGTTCTTCGGCAGGGCGCGCAAGCCTTCGATGGCCTCGGCCTTCACCGTGGCCGCGAGCGCGCGGTGACCTTCTTCGGCGCCGGGCAGCGGCAGATTGCGGCGCTCGTACTCTTCGTTGGGCCACCAGATGTGGGTCGCGACGAGATCGAGGTCTCCATACTCGGCGAGGCGGCTGATCCAGTCGCGTGCGACGGCCGAGCTCGACGTGGGGTCGAGCGCGAGCATCACCTTCAGCGGCGCCTTGCCTGCCGCCCATTCGAGGAAGGGACGCGAATCCCGCACCACCAGCAGGGGTGTCTCGACGCCATAGGCGACCTTATCGAGCGTGCTCGCCATGATTGGCCCCGCGCGCCTGGCGGTGTCTCCCACCACGAGCAGCGCGGCCGCCTTTTCTCGGCAAAAGCGCGCGACTGCCTGTTCGAGCTTTCCGTGGATGACGGCAGTGTGGACGTCGATGCCCGTCTGCGACAGCAGCCCGGCCTCGTGCTCGAGCGCCTTTGCCGCAGCAGAATCGAGCCCTTCTTCGAAGACCCCCAGCCCGGCAGGAAGCACGTGCACCAACCACAGCTTCTGGTGGTGCTTCCGGGCGAGGCTCGCCGCAACGCCTACGGCAAAAGTCGATTCTTCGGTAAAGCGGGTCGCGCAGACGATGGGCATGCCCGCGGTTCGAGCAACGACTGCGCCACCCCCGCTGCAAGGGCAAGACGACGGCGCGAGGCGCAGATGTTGCGCGAACAGGGGCGTGACGAACCGTTGGCGGCTGCGTCGTCACTCGCCGAAGTGAAGGATGCTGTTGTTGTCGCCGGCGACCCACACATCGTCGGGCGCGGTGGCGGCGATCGCGCGCAGGGCCGCGTTGGTCAGGGGCTTCAGGTCGACCCACAGCTCGACGGAGCCGCCGTCGCTCTGCACCGTGCCCGAGTACCGCCAGACGCGGGCCTCGGTGTCGACGACGAGCACCTGGTTGAGCCCGAAAGCGCAGACGCCGGCGAATTGGCTCGCTGAAGAATATGGCCCCGACACGACCCGGTAGCTGACGCCGTCGTACGCGAAGAGCGTGTTGTTGCTGCCGGCGAAGTAGGCCAGCGAGGGCGCAAGCGCGCTCGAGGCCTGCACGCGCACCTGGCCGACGCCTGGGACGGGAAGGATCTTCGAGTCGCGATCGAGCTGGGCGAAGTAGCCGTGCGACGAGCCGGGCTGCGCGGTGCCGGCGACGAAGACCGCGTCGCGCGCCGCGAGACTCACCGTGTAGAGCTCGGCGTTGCTCGCGTCGGGCGCCCACGTCCGCTCGCGCGCGCCCCCGTCGCCTGTCTCGCCGACCCGCACGGCGCGGCCGTCTCTCAAGCTTGCGAAGATCGTGATCCCGCCGTCGGCCGAGACGACCCCGGCGAGGCCGCTGATCTCACCGTACGGGTCGACCTTGTGCCAGCCTTCCAAACAGCCCGCGTCGAGTTCGAGGCGATCGATCTGGTTTCCTTCGCCCAGGTACACGCGGCCCTGCGGAGTCGCCCACGCGGCGCGGAAGTTCCCGTTGCACTTGCCGGTGTAGTTGATGAACCCGCCGTCGCCGAACCCCGGCACATACAGCCCCGCGTCGACGGTGCCGGCATCGTCACCCGCGTCCAGCGGGCCCGCGTCGACGGGTGGGGTGCCGACTGCCGCTTCGAAGTAGCGCAGCACGATCTGGCTTCCGTCGCCGACCACCCAGGTGAACCCGCGGCCGAATGGAGCGATCGCGTTCCACCCCGCGTTGGTCGGCAACACGAAGCGAACGAAGCCCTTCGTGCCCGCGTCGCTGCACGTCTCGAGCGTGGTCGGGTCGCAGTCGTCATCGCGGCCGTCGCAGACCTCGCGCGCCCCGGTGTGAACGAAGCGGTTGGTGTCGTCGCAGTCGTCGGCGCTCGGTGCGCGGCCCGTCGGTTGGGTGCACGCCAGCACCGCGCCGCCATCGGGCC
>JAYUXE010000769.1:0-4013 GCA_043753165.1 Archangiaceae bacterium
TCGAGACTTGAAGCTGGCGCATCGAAGATTGAATCTCCGTCAGGCTCTTCATGACCTCTTCGAACATCCGATCATGGTGATCGAGCCGGCCCTCAGCCCTGTCGGCGCTCTTGCGAAGCTCACCAACGTCAGCAGCAATGTCAGTCAGTGCTTTGTCCGAAGCCATCGGTCGAAATGCTAACTGAGTCCGCGCGCCCATGACCACCCGCCTCTACCGCAGCCCCGTCTTCCAGAAACATGACCCGGGCCCGGGGCACCCCGAGCAGATTTCACGCATCCAGGCGATCGAAGCGGTGCTCGATCGCGCACCCTTGAAGAACGTCGAGACCGTCGCCCCTCGCGCCGCGACGCGGGCCGAAATCGAACGGGTCCACACGCCCGAGATGTTCGAACGACTGGCCGCGCTGGCCGGAAAATCCGCCCGCCTCGACCCCGACACCGTGATGAGCGGGGGCTCTTGGGACGCCGCGCTGCTCGCCGCCGGCTCGGCCGTTCAGGCCGTCGACGACGTGCTGACGAACACCGTCGAGAACGCGTTCGCCCTCGTCCGCCCGCCGGGCCACCACGCGGAAGCCGACGAGCCGATGGGGTTCTGCCTTCTCAACAACGCTGCCATCGCCGCAGAAGCCGCCATCGCCCGCGGGCTCGAACGCGTCGCCGTGCTCGACTGGGACGTGCACCACGGCAACGGCACCCAGCACAGCTTCTGGAAGCGCCGCGACGTGATGTACCTCTCGTCCCACCAGTACCCCTTCTACCCGGGCACCGGCGGCGCCTGGCAAATCGGCTCGGGCGCCGGCGAAGGCTTCACCGTCAACGCCCCACTTCCCGGCGCCCAGGGCGACGCCGACCTCGGCGCCGTCTTCCACGACCTCTTCCTTCCGATTCTCGATCAGTACAAACCGCAGCTGCTCATCGTCTCGGCCGGCTTCGACGCGCACAAAGCCGACCCCATCGGAGGCCTGCTCGCGACCGAACGGGGCTTCGCCGCGATGTGCAGTGCGCTCAAAACCCAGATGAACGGCAAGCTCGTGCTGCTGCTCGAAGGGGGCTACGACCTCGACGCGCTCGCGCAGTCGGTGCACGCGTGCGTCGAAGTGCTGAACGGAACCCGCACCGACGCATTTCCCACCGGCGTCCGCCCCGACACCGCCGCCGCGCTCGACGAATCGAGAGAACGGCTGCAAGCGCATTGGAGTCTTTCGTGAGCGAATACATCCACGGCGGTTCCGACGAGCGCGAAGTGAAGCGGCTCGAGAAGCAGGCGCAATGGGGCGCTCCGTGGATGTTGGCGGACTTCGACCCCACCCCCAACGCGCGCGTGCTCGACCTCGCGACGGGCGTCGGGGCAATGGCCGGCTGGCTCCTGGAAAAACACCCGACCCTTCGAATCACCGGCGTCGATCTCTCGC
The DNA here is from genome assembly GCA_043753165.1 of Archangiaceae bacterium. Taxonomy (GTDB): domain Bacteria; phylum Myxococcota; class Myxococcia; order Myxococcales; family Myxococcaceae; genus JAGSPQ01. Next base: position 1,413 of record JAYUXE010000769.1, read on the forward strand.
TGCACCAACTGCACTGGGCCCGCCGCAACCACCCCACCATTCCGGTCGCGCGCGCGAACGGCGCCGCCCTGCCGTTCACCGACCAGACCTTCGACTTCGTTCACTGCTCGTGGCTGCTCGAGCACGTGCCGGCTGCGGTCGCGGTGAAAATCTTGAACGAAGTGCGCCGCGTGCTGAAGCCCGGCGGCCACTGCCACTTCACCGAGGTCGAGAACTCCACCTTCCGCGTTCAGCCCGCCTACCCGGAAGTGCTCGAGCTGATGGCGACGCTCAATGACACGCAGCAGAAAGGCGGCGGAGACCCCTACGTCGGTCGCCAGCTGCCGAAGCTCTTCGCCGAAGCCGGCTTCACGAAGGTCGACATCCGCCCCTTCGCCCTTCACGGCAGCAACGAAGACCCCGTCTTCTTCCAGGGCTTCATCGACGAGTTCGCCGAAATCTTCGAGAGCCTGGACGAAGCGCTGCCCGGCATGAAGGTACGCGCCCAGCGCGCGGCGGCACTGCTTCGCGGTCTGCCTCCGATCAACGGCTCGCTGGATTACTGCGGAGCGACCGCCCGCGGTTTCCGCTAAGAGCGGCCTCATGTCCTACCAGCACGCACTCATCACCGGCGCTTCGTCGGGTCTCGGCCGCGGTCTCGCCCTCTGGTTCGCGAAGAAGGGCACCACCGTCTACGCCGCAGCCCGCCGCACCGCCGAGCTCGAGAAGCTTCGCGACGAGTGCAAAGACTTCAGCGGCAAAATCGTGCCGATGTCCCTCGACGTCAGCAATGGCGCGACCACCTTCGAGACGGTGAAGAAGCTCGATGAAGACTGCGGCGGCCTGGACCTGGTCGTCGCCAACGCGGGAATCGCGGGCGAGTCGTACGGCAAGCGCATCGACTGGCCGACCATTCAGCGCATGATTGACGTCAACTGCAGCGGCGCCGCCGCCACCCTTACCGCCCCACTGTCGGGCATGGTGAAGCGCGGCAAAGGGCAGATTGTCGGCATCGCCTCGCTCGCCGGCTTCAACGGCCTGCCGCGCATGGCCGGCTACTGCGCCAGCAAGTCCTACCTCGCCACCTTCCTCGAAGGGCTGCGCCACGACGTGAAGCCGCTGGGCATCTCGGTCTGCAGCATCCACCCCGGCTACGTGAAGTCAGAGATGACCGCGAAGAACGGAAAGATGCCGTTTCTGCTCGAGACGGACGACGCGGTCACGCGCATGGCCCGGGCGATCGAACGCCGCGCAGAGACGTATCTGTTCCCCTGGCAGATGCAGGTGGGGGTGCGGATGCTCCAGGCGATGCCGAAGCCGATGTTCGAAGCGGTCGCTCGCAAATTGCGGTGAGCGCGCGCCTTCGCTCACTGTAGAGTCCGCGCATGTCTGACGGCGACGCTCCCCAGCGGGGCGACGGCAACGAGAACGACAACGAGAAATTCGTCGAGACGGCGTACGCGCCCCGCGAATCCTCCGCGCCGGCTGCGTCGGGCAGCTCCGCGACGAAGGGCATCAAAGACATGCTCGTCGGCACCACGGTGTCCGGCTACGTCGTGAAGGGCAAGATTGGCTCGGGCGGCATGGGCATCGTCTACGAAGGCGAACAGCCCGTCATCGGCAAGCGCGTGGCGATCAAGGTGCTGCGGCCCGAGATCGCGGAAAACCCCGAACAGGTGAAGCGCCTCGTCGAAGAAGCGCGCGCCGTGAACACCGTCGGCCACCGCGGCATCATCGACGTGTTCGGGTTCGGCGAAGTCAGCGATGGCCGGCAGTGCATCGTGATGGAATTCCTCGACGGCGAAGCGCTGATGGATTTGTTGGCGCGCAACCAGAAGGAACACCGCGCGATGCCGATCGCCGAGGTGATGGTCATCCTCGAAGAGATGCTGTCCGCGCTCGGAGCGGCGCACGGCGCTGGCGTCATCCACCGCGACCTCAAGCCTTCGAACATCTTCCTCTGCCGCCAGCGCGACGGCAGCCGGTACGTGAAGATCCTCGACTTCGGAATCGCGAAGCTCGGCGTTCACGGCACCACGCCGCAGACACAGGCCTCGATGCTGGTGGGCACGCCTTCGTACATGGCGCCCGAGCAGGCGCGCGGCGGGATGATCAGCCCCTCACTCGATCTTTACGCCGTCGGCGTCATCGCGTTCGAGATGATCACAGGTCAGCTGCCCTTCCTCGGCAACTCGGTGGTCGAGGTGCTGATGAAGCACGCGGAAGAGCCGCCGCCCCGGCCGTCGACGCTGCTGATGAGCATCCCCGACGACGTCGACGAGCTCATCCTCAAGCTGCTCTCGAAGAAGCCGGCCGACCGGTACCCGACGGCCGAAGCGGTGCGCATCGACGTGGTGCGCATTCGCAAAGGCCTGATGGATTCGACCTCGCGCCGCACCGAGCTCGATCTCGAGATCGACAAGCGCTTGAAGAAGAAGCTCGCCTCGATGGTGGTCCCCGACCGCGGCGCGATCGACTTCGGCGACGGCGAAGACGCGACCCTTCCTCCGTCTTTCCGCCATGGGATGAAGCTGCCCTCGGCCGCCGAACAGCTGAAGTCGCCCGCCGCCCGGCCGCTGGAAGAGCTGGACCTCGAGGCCACCGGGCCTTCGATTCCGAAGA